>CAUJFK010000307.1 GCA_963169175.1 Acidobacteriota bacterium
AGCGACGCGTTGAGGAGCCGCTTCCGCCGCGGCCTTTGGCGGATGAGCCTCAACCATACAGCGAGCCGAAAGACAGCCCGGCGCGGGCGGCTGTTCCGATCAAGGTGCCGGCTCCGGTGGATCGAATACCACGGCCGCGAAGAGAGCGTCCGGCTCCGGTGCCGCAGGCTGAGCGGGCCTTTCAGCCGATAGGCCTCGCCGAACGTGCCGAAGATGCGGCGATAGACGGCCGTGTGGTGCGTGTGGATGTGCCAAGAGCGACGCTTTTTGCGATGGGCGTGGACCTTCCGCTTGAAAACGGTACGCGATCTGTTAAAGCAGACCTGCTTCTCGGCCCGGACGGATCGCCGCGGGCCATCAGATTGGTCGAATAACATAAATATTAAAGGTAGTTAGAGTTATGAAAACGCTTGCAGGAATAGTGTTGTTTGTTCTTTTGGGAGTGGTTGTAAACGGCCAGTCAATGATGTCATCGAGGAATATGTTCGAATCGTCCGCGATGACCGAGAGGACTATCAAAGGGGCTCCTTTTTCGGCCGTTGAGGTCAATGAAAGTGTCCAGGCCTTTGCCGATGGGAACCGGATCGTTCGCAGTTCTACCAATAAGCTGTTTCGCAGCAGTGAGGGACGATTTCGACGTGAACTGTCCGGCGGCTCCGGCGGCTCATGGGGATCGTTCTATTCGTTCGGCCCCGAGATCACGATCCTCGACCCGATCGGCGGTTTTCGTTACATGCTCGATACAAAGCAGAAAACGGCGCGGGCAGGACGGCTAAGGCAAACCAGTATACTTGCTTCGCCCGCGGCGCAGACCGATAAACAACCGGCCTCGGTCACTGAAAAGACGAACGCGGAGCGAAAGCGGGCGGAAGCTAATGCCGTTGCCGCGGCCAAGGCCTCGAATTCCCGCTCAGATGGACAGATGGGCAGTTCTGAGCACGGTTTCGGGCCACGAGTTAAGTACGACACCCGTACTGAAGATCTTGGTACAAGGACCATCGAAGGTGTTAACGCGGTGGGAAAACGGACCATTACTACCATTCCGGCAGGCGACATCGGCAACGAACGAGCTATCGAGATAGTTTACGAAAAATGGTATTCGAATGATCTGCAGTTGGTCGTCATGTCAAAGCACAGCGACCCGCGGTTTGGCGAGCAAACCTACCGGCTGACCAATATTTCGCGCAACGAGCCGGACCCGGGGCTGTTTGAAGTGCCGGCCGGATACAAGGTGGTAACAGAATCTCGGGGCGGTTACTCGTTCGGCAGCTCAAGATCTGGTGAAGGAGGCCAGAATTCGGTTTGGACAACATCATCCGGTCCAGGATCGTTCACGACAACGGTGCGGTCCACGAAACCCTGATCGCGGCATTTTCGTATAGAGTTTCGTGCGTCGCATATTGCTCCTCCAAGAAGCAAGACGCTCAAAGAGGGTCCGCAGGTCCGCCAACCAGCGGGCCTTTCTATTTTTAACCTCATTCTGATCCGTGTGATCTCAGCATTTTTCAAACGCGTTCCAGTGATATAAGCTTCATCGCCCGGCGTACCTCGTCATTCTGCATAAACCAGTACCACACCTTTCCGCTGCGAAGATTCTCGGCGCTCAGGAGCGTAATACCCAGATCGATCCCGATCACATCCTGACCGACCCAGCCGTTATTTGGATTAAAGGCGTCAACAAAGCCATATTTGCCGTAAACCTTATCACCGTATTTTTCCTTGATCTCCTTCAGCACAGGCATCGTTATCTCAGGTGCGAACATTAGCGACCCGGCCGATGCACAAGGCACGACCGTCCCATCAATAGCCGGATTGCGTGGCGGAGCGCCCCACGCAATATAGCCGCGCTGGTTGTCCGATGCGGTCAAGCCCCACATAGTCAGCGAGTATTTCGGAAAATCTTTGCTCAGCACGCGAGCCGCGAAAAGCTGCTGGGCACGTGTCGCCTTAACAGAATTTTCGAAATAATCCACGTACGGCGGCCTTGTCTCCCGCCGGTTGCGAAAATCGACCCACGCATGCGAGAACTGATGAATGAACAAGGGTGCGACAGCGCCGAGATAACGCTGGCCTTCATATTCGTTCCAATCACGACGCAGCGCGTACCACGACTGCGGAGGGATCGGTTTGGATGGCGAGCCGATGGCCAGCAGATACAAGATCATTTGCTCACTGTAATCATTCCAGCGGTTCGCTATCCATCCGCGTTCCGGCCGCCAGCCGTGCGAAAGCAGATACGGATGCCCGTTGAGCATCCAGTCAAAATCTACGCGGGCATAGATCTGATCGGCTAATCGCACGATCTCTTTGTCTTCCTTAAAGCAGCTTTTTGCCGTAAGCACGCCGCCAAGCAGAAGGGCCGAATCGATAGAAGATATCTCGCTGTTCCATCGCCGCTCGCCGGTCTCATAGTCCATCCAGTGATAGAACCATCCATTTTGTTGTGGAGCCCGGTTGGCAAAGAAATCGAGCGCCTTTCTGGCTCGTTCGATGGCCGCTGCCCGCGGGACCCAGCCGCGATCGGCGGCGACGCAATATCCTGTGATCGCAAACCCTGAGGCGCCCGAGCTGGCGATGTTGTACGAATTGTGGCCCTTCGGCTTTGCCTGGCCGTCGGCACGTGTCCGGTCGAGCGTCAGCCCGTTCTCCGGGTTCGTGTGTTCCCAGAAATATTGGAACGTCCGCCGTTGGAGATCTTCAAGAAAAGTGTCGTCCTGCGGTGATACATTAGCCGTCGGGACAGGTGCGGCGGGCGGCGGTTCGACCGGTATGTTCGATACCGGCGTCCTGGCCCGCGGTGGTGAGTGGCGGTCAACGACAGAGAAGGAACTCTGTACACCGCTGTCGCTGCTGTTGCCGACATAGACCTGAAACTCGCCCGTCTCGAGCACGGGTTTGAGGTCGCGGCCGAGAAATTCAAGTTCCTTGCGGCCTAGAGTAAATTCGACGGTCTGCGTCTCGCCCTGCTGCAGCGTTAACCGCTTGAACCCGCGCAGTTCCTTGACGGGCCGAGTTACGGTCGCGGCTACGTCATGAATATAAAGCTGTACTACCTCATCACCGGCAACGGGGCCGATATTGCTGACCTCGGCCGTGACTTTTAGGCGCTCGGTCGGCAGAATTTCAAGCTTGCTCAATTTCAGGTTATCGACCCTGAACTTCGTATAGCTCAACCCATAGCCAAAGGGATAAAGCGGAGTGTTGTCGATATCGAGATATTTCGAGGTGTACTTATTGCTCGCCGCGAACGGCCGGCCCGTATTTTTGTGGTTGTAATAGATCGGGACCTGGCCCACAGAACGCGGAAATGTGACCGGCAGCTTTCCGCCCGGATTTGCGTCGCCGAAAAGCGTATCGACGATCGCCGGTCCCGCCATCGTGCCCGGAAACCAGGCTTCGAGGATCGCGGGCGAATTTTCGGCAACCCAGTTTATCGTCAGCGGCCGGCCATTGATTAGAACTACGGCGTACGGCTTGCCGGTTGCGTGAACGGCCTTTATCAGATCAAGCTGGCGGCCGGGCAGATCAATGTTGCTCCGCGAAGATGCCTCGCCGCTCATCGCCGATGATTCGCCGACAACCAGCACCGTAAAGTCCGAATCCTTTGCGGCGTCCGCGGCCTTTGCGAAACCGGCGTCAGTCTCGCATTTCGGGTCACAGCCGGTTTCGAACCGCAGTTTCATCCGCGGATACTTTTGCCGAAGTGCTTCGACGACCGTTATCGGGTCGTCCGGCTTGCCGTCGCCGGCCCAGTTGCTGTTCATCTCGGCCTTGTTATCGGCCAGTGAGCCGATGACAGCTATCTCATCGATGCCTTTTCTTATCGGCAATGTCTGATCGTTGTTCTTTAGAAGAACGAACGACCGCTCTGCCGCTGTTTTTGCAAGGTCGCGGTTAGCTTGCTTGAAAACCTCATTTTTCTCGCGGGCCTCATCGGCGAACGGATGATCGAACAGGCCGAGGCGGAATTTTATCCGCAGAACATTGCGCACGGCCTCATCGACCGTCGCCATCGAAATGCGTTTGTCTTTTAGAAGCTGCTCGCCGTATTTGTTGTAAAACCGGCTGACCATTTCCATATTGGTCCCGGCATTGAGTGCGTACATTGCTGCCGACGGTTCGTCCTTTGCCAGCCCGTGGAACATCAACTCCATTACCGCCGTGTAATCGCTGACGACAAGGCCGTCAAAGCCCCATTCTTTGCGCAGCACTTCGCGCAGGACAAACGGGTTGGCTGTCGCGGGCACGCCGTCAAGGTCGTTGAATGAGGTCATGAATGAGTCAACGCCCGCATCGAGCGCCGCCTTGAACGGAGGGAAATAGATCTCGCGCAGTGCGCGTTCGGTAAGGTTGGTCGTATTGTAATCGCGGCCTGCCTCGGCGGCACCGTAACCGACCCAGTGTTTTGCGGTTGCGAGGACCTTATCGGGGCGGCTGTAATCAGTGCCCTGAAATCCGCGAACGCGTGCCCACGCGGCCTGCGAACCGAGATATGTGTCCTCGCCCGCCCCTTCGATAATGCGGCCCCAACGCGGATCGCGGGCAATATCGACCATCGGCGCAAATGTCCAGTGTACGCCTGCGGCGCGCGATTCGGCAGCGGCAGCGGCGGCGGTCCGCTCAAGCATAGACATGTCCCAGCTTGCCGTTTCGCCCAACGGGACCGGGAAGATCGTCCGATAACCGTGAATGACGTCAAAGCCGAGCAGGATCGGGATCTTCAACCGCGATTCAAGCGCCGCCCGCTGGAGTTCGTTCGTCATCCGCGCGCCGCGAACGTTCAGCGTCGAACCGAGCAGGCCTTTGCGTGCCAACTCCAGTTGTTCGGGCCGATAGGTGCCGTTAGCATCGCCATCCAATTGCTGCAGCTGCCCGAGTTTTTCGGCAATCGTCATGCGGGCGACGAGTGCATTGATCTTTCGCTCGATCTCCGCATTCTTTCTTGCGACGGCCGGTGCATTCCGCTGGGCCGGGCCGGCAGCCGAGAAGAGAAACAGAAAAACAAGGGCAAACGCGAACGGGCGTAGGGTTCGTTTCATTATCACTCCTGACATAATTCTTTTACTTGATCCGCAGCAACCGCAGGCCGCTCAATATCGGCTGTCCGTTGATCGGCCCAAATTTGATCCAGATGCCGCTTTGATCGCGGGTGGAAACGCGAAACTTTCGCTTCAAAATCGTAAACTGGCCGGCTTCTTTTACCAGATCGAGCGAGGCGATCCCTTTATTTCCGTTGACCAAAACATCGAATACACGCTCACCGGTCTTGATGTTTTTCAATTCGGCAAACCACAGCTCGACGTCATATTCCCCATCCGCGACATCGAAGCGATATCCGAACGTTCCCTCACGAGCGGTCTGGGCAACGGCGTCGAGGTCAGTGCCGAGAATATTGCGAAGGTTCGATATTCCCTTGGATGCATCGCCGGTATAACCCCAGCCGCCGGGTGTATATGGCCGGTCGACCTGCCACATCGAACCGGTTTCGTGGATGTACTCGAAAGTTGCTCCGGCATTGATCCCGATATCGCTCATATCAGCCGGATCGACCCATTTGACCGTGGCCTCATCCGTGACCGCCGCATCTGCCTTTGTTCCTCGTGCAGCAAGCGTATTCAAACCCAGCCGAAACGTTACATTCCACGTTGAGCGGTGCGATGGCATCGTATTCTTCTTTCCGAGGGAAACGCCGTTTACAAAAAGTTCGGCCACTGTCAGATTTGTATAGACATCAACCGGCTGCGAACTACTGCCGCTCCGCACGGGCCAATCGCGGACGCCAATATGCAACACCGGTGTTGATACAAAACTTGCCTTGTATTGCGACAGAACATCCTTCGGTTTGCGGTCGTAGGTGAGCAGGCCTTTCTGGTTTATATGCGGAATAGTGTCGCCGCGAAATTCGGAGCTAAAGTCGAACATATTCCAGACCGCACCGCCCGAAATGAACTTTCTCTCATTCATCTGCCTCAAATAAGATTCGTGATACACCCGCTGCCATTCGGTGGTCGAATCAAACCGTACCGGTGCCAGCGAATGGACGCGTTGGTCGGCGTTTGCACCGTATTCGCTAATGAACTGCGGCCGGTTGGGAAAGCGGCGATGCTGATCATCCATGAACTTGCCGAGATCGTCGAAGACGCCGTAATACCAGCCAAAATACAAGTTCCAGCCGATCACATCTGTAATCTCGCCGAGGCCGGACGCATGATAGCGGTCCGTAGCGTCTCCGCGGTCGAACGCGATCGCCGTCATGCGGCCGGGGTCTTCTTCGTGAACTATTTTTTCTAGGCGCCTTGCCAATTCGACAGTCGCCTTTGTGTACTCCTCCGTTTTTGGGGCCGCAAGGAAGATTTCGTTCATATAGCCCCACAAAATTACCGATGGATGATTGCGGTGCTGACGGATCATCTCACGCAGCATTACCTCGGAATTGTGGTTGAACGCGTCGGAAAGGTGAACGAGGTTTACAATAGGGATCTCTTCCCACAACATCAGTCCGAGCCGGTCGGCGGCGGCCAGCACCGACGGATCTTGCGGATAATGTGCAAGACGCACGAAATTGAACCCGTTCTCTTTTATGATCTCAAGATCGCGGACCTGCAGGTTGTCCGGGACAGCATTACCAAACCCGGCGCGATCCTGATGTCGATTTGTCCCGCGAAGCTTGAGCGGCTTGCCATTCAAGAAAAACCCTTCGGCAGGATCGAACCGGTATGAGCGGAAACCGAGCGGTTCATTCAGCTCATCAAGCACTTTCCCGTTTTCGCGAAGGACGCTTCGAACGGTGTAGAGATATGGATCATCGGGCGACCATAGCTTTGGGCGTTGGACGCGAAGCGGAAGATGTTTGAAACCCGCTTCTCCTTGGGCGGGAACTTGCAACTCAGACCTCGTCGAAACAAGCGGTGCACCGCCTTTGTCAAAAATGGTCGTAACGATCTCGAATTTGCGGGCCCGATCCGATGTGTTTGCGATCGAACCAGTGACTTCGGCCGTTCGTGCCGCGGTTGATGTGTTATTCCGCGCAAGCGAATCGGGTGTTCGCACGACGATCCCCGGCCCGGCCATGTCCGTTATTTTGAAATGCGCATCGCTCGCCGCAATTATCCAAACATCACGATAGATTCCGCCGTGCATATTGAAGTCGGCATCAAGCGGCGGAATGTCTTTGTTAAGCGAGTTGTCCACCTTGACCGTTATCATGATCGGGCCGCTGAACTTTACGAACTCGGTAATATCAAAAACAAAGGCCGTATAGCCGCCGATATGGCCGCCGGCGCGTTTTTCATTTACGAAAACTTCGGCGGATTGATTTACGCCTTCAAAGTATAGAAAAATTCGTTTCCCGCTGAGTGCGGGATCAAGATCCAGCTGTTTTCGATACCAACCGATACCACGGCGATAACCCGGTTCATCGTCAAGCGTGTCTGCGATGTTCCACGTGTGCGGCAGATTTACCTTCTGCCACCCAGCCGTATCGACGGAGTTCGATTGTCCATTCGGGGCATCTGAACCTATAAATGTCCAGCCATCGTTTATTGTGAACCGCAGGCGCGCATCGGCACGGGCTTGTCCCGCCGCCGCGAGAATACAGGCGAGCAAGAGAGCAAAGCACAAAATTGATCGCTTAAAGATCATTAGGGTGATGGAAACGAGCGGCTCATCGCAACCCGATCTCAGCAAGCACCGGCAAATGGTCCGAGGCCCACAGGCCGTCCCAGTTGTCAGACAGGACACCGTGCTCAAAAACCGTGATGCCGGGCGTAACGAATATGTAATCGATCTTTCGCCTCGGCTGCATTTCCTTAAAAGCATTGAATGTCGAAGTACCGCCAAAATGTCCGTTTTGGCTGATATAACGAGCATCCTTCAGGCCGCTGTCCGCCGCGGTAAGCGTCTTATAGGCTTCGGTATCTTCCGTTACATTCAGGTCGCCGGTCAGGATCGACTGCGTTCCCCTGGACGCGTTGCGAAAGCGGCCGATTATCATTTTCGCGCTTTCATAGCGAGCTTTTGTGCCGACGTGATCGAAATGCGTGTTGAAATGGAAGAATGTCTTGCCTGTTCGACGGTCGCGAAGCTTTGCAGATGTGACGATCCGCGGATATGCGGCGTCCCAGCCTTTGCTGCCGGGCTTTCCCGGCGTTTCTGACAGCCAGAAGGTCTTGCATTCGATCAGCTTGAATCGATCTTTGCGGTAAAGGATGGCCGAGAATTCACCATCGCGCTTGCCGTTCGTCCGGCCGACGCCGCACCACAAAAATGTGGGCAGAAGTTTTTCAAGGTCCTCAAGCTGGCCGATCTGCGCTTCCTGCACACCGACAAGGTCTGCCTTATGAAACCGGATAACGTCCGCAACCTTCTGCTTCCTATTTGGCCACGCGTTCACGCCGTCGCGCGGCTCGTTGTAGCGGATATTGAATGTCATTACGCGGATATGCCTTGAATCGTCAGATCCCCGCTGTCCGAACGAAACCGTGGCCAGTGACACCAGCAATATTGCAATGAATTTAAAGCGCATTGGTTTTAGATAGGAAGCGTCGATCCCTTTTCAATTGCCATTGGCTTCAGCTAGTGGCTTGCAAGTATCTTTGTGCTCTTTGTGTCTTCGACTCGGTGGCCTTTGTGTTAAGACCCGTTAACACAAAGGCCGCAAAGGGCAGACACAAAGTTCGCAAAGTTGAAGAGATCGGCAAGAACTCTTTGCAAATTATCTGTTCCAGGCCACAAAAGGCAATTGCAATACGAACAAAATGTTACCAATACAACATCCAATGAATGGCACGGTTCGTCCCCCGCAGATCACGGCTTTTTGATCAATTGCGGCGGAAAGGCCGCCGGTTCTTTCTTGTCCTCACGCCGAAGGTTTTGCTGGCCCCAGCGGTTCTCTTTTAACGGGATATACATTCCGCCGTTGCTTTCCATTGTTGAGAACAACTGCTTTCGCATTGAATCTACGGTCTGCCGGTATTTCGGGTCCGAGATCAGATTTCTTGACTCGAACGGGTCCGCGTCGAGATCATACAACTCGTTAATGTCCCACAATCCGTAATAACTGATGTACTTGAACCGCGAACCCCGTAGTGCATGAATGGTCGGCGTTTGCGGAAATGCGTATTCCCAAAAATATTCGTAAAGCAGGTCGTCCCGCCACGCGGCCTTCCGCCCGAGCAGGAGCGGCAGATAGCTCTTGCCGTCCATCTCCGGCGTCGCCTTTTGTCCGGCAAGTTCAAGGAATGTCGGGGCGATATCGATATTTGCGACGACCTCCTCAACCCGTGAACCCGGTTTTATCAGTGCGGGAAGCTGCATTACGAGCGGCACACGCATCGATTCTTCGTACGCGGTCCGTTTGTCGATCAAGCCATGCTCGCCGAACGCAAAGCCATTGTCGCCCATCACCGCGATGAGGGTGTTTTCGTACAGCCCCTTCGATCGCAAAAGCTCAATTATTTTTCCGATTCCTTCGTCAACAGCAAGCAGTGTTTCGGCATATCGCTTGTAATACTCTGAGATGTCCAGTTTGCTGTGGTATGGAAAATCGACTCCGTGCCAGGAATTTCGCTGGTTGCGGACCCAAATCGGCGCGCCGCTGACATTCTCAGGGTCCTGGGTGCGCGGCTCGACAAATTTTTCATTCTCAAATTTTCCGCGGTGCCGTTCAGCCGGGATGAACTCGGCGTGCACGGCCTTATGCGAAAGATAGAGCATAAAAGGCTTTGCCGCCCGCCGCCCTTTTAGCCAATCGAGTGCATAGCCGTTCAGTTCATCGGTGATGTAACCCTTTTGTTCGACACGTTTGCCGTTTACATTCAGTCCGTCCGGATGTGGGAGATAATGGCCTTGATTTTTGAACGAGACCCAATAGTTAAACCCCGGCTGCGGATCGTCCGAGCCTCCGCCCATATGCCATTTTCCGATAAAGGCCGTCTCGTAGCCGCCCTTTTGCAGCATTTGCGGAAAGAATTTCAGCCCCGGCGGAAGCGGGCTGTCATTGTCCACAACCCTGTGGCGGTGAGCATATTGGCCCGTCAAGATCGACGCTCGCGATGGCGAGCATAGCGCCGTCGTCACATAGGCATGCGGCAAATAGGCACCGTTCCGCGCGATCGAGTCCATATTCGGCGTCTCAAGGAACGACTGGCCCTTTAAAAAGCCCATCGCATCGTAACGCTGGTCATCAAGCAGGATGAATATGATGTTATATCGCTTCGGGGCGGCCTGGCTGCCAAAGACCGACAGCGAGGGAGCGAAGAGCAGAAAGCAGATAAGACAGACGGCTAAACCCCTACGATCACGGCGAAGGGGGCTGCGGCCGTTTTGAAAGGTGAGTCTTTCGTTCATCAAACCGAGCGGCGGGAGATGGTCCTGTCCTGAAAGAACTGGGCGTGGGGGAGGCTATTCCACCGCGCCCAGAAGTAAAGGTGTTCCAGGCAGTTAAAAGCTGAATCTTGCCTGTATCTCGGTCGTACGTCCGGCCAATCCGGCGGTCGGAATACCGAACTGAACACGGTCGACATGCGTCGGGTTGCTGTTCGCCCCAAAGGGAGCGAAGTTCAACTGGTTGAATACATTAAAGAAATTGACCTTTATGTCCAGGCCGGATGATTCGCTCCACAGGCCGAACCTTTTGCCGAGGGACAGGTCGGTCGAGAAATATTTCGGCCCGAAAAACGAGTTCCGTCCAACTCCGGGAGGAAAGTTCAGCGGGTTGGCATTGAACGGAAAACTCGTTGTAAACACAGAGTTGCATCCCGGAGCGACTGAGCAGTTTCCGCCGATGAAACTTCCCGGGAACGGCCCGCCGCTAAGGAAATCTTCATCCGAGTTGCCCAGCCGGTTGGTGCCGTCAAACGCGATCGGCCGCGGGTCGCAGAAGTTGGAACTCAACGCAGTCGCACCCTGCAAACAGCTCCCGGTTCGCGGCGTCCACGGATATCCGGTGTTGTAGGTGACGATCGAGCTTACCTGCCAGCCTCCGAGGACCTTGCTCTTCCACGAATCCTGCTTCTGATAGAACGGAATGTCCCAAACCGCACTGAAGGTAAAGTGATGCCGCGTGTCAAAATCCGATCTGCCATATTCCTCGCTCTGATCGACCGGGAATGTCTGGTTCGTGCAGGCGCACGGTGCTTCCCACGACACGGTGTCCAGGCTCTTCCCGAACGTGTAATTCGCGCTCAGGCTTAACCCCTTATAGAACCGCGTTCTGAGGCTCGTGATCAGAGCATTGTAGTCTGACTTAACATCCGGCACCGCAAAATATACAGCCCCGAAATTGTTGGTGCCCGCGGGCTCGCCCGGACGTGTTATGTGGATCGGTTCAATACGGACAAAATTTCTTCCACGATTGCCCGAATAGCCGATCGATGCAACGGTCCGCCACGGAAGTTCGTACTGCGCGTCAAGCGAATAGCGCCAGACTGACGCATTTGGCATGTCTCGCGGTGAGCCGTATATCTCTACCCCGCCGCCCGCGACCAGGCCCGAATGCGTCGGGAATCCATAGATAGACCCGTCAGAGCTGAGCGCGTAGTTCATTTGCAAAAACTGCGGCGAGTTGTTTGCCCCCGGACAGCAAATATTAAAAAGCTGCGACGGGGCACCCGGGTTCCGGCGTGCATTGTTCAAAAGAGCATTGGCAAGCCGGTCATATGCCAATCCAGTGCCGCCGCGGATGACGAGTTTGTTGTCAAATGATTCAGGCGACCAGGCAAAGCCGAACTGCGGGCCGAAATTGTTCCAGTCCGGGTCCGTAAGTGTTTTCTCAACATCGATAAATGCACCCTCAAGGCCGTTGCTCGGGCCAAGTATCAGGTTGCTGATAACGTTTCTATCCGGCGTGATCGGGCCAAGAAATTCCCAGCGAAGGCCGAAATTCAGTGTCAGATTCGGACGGAATTTCCAGTCGTCCTGAACAAAAAGGGCGGCGCCGGTCGAGTGGAAGATGGTGTCATCGGCGGTCGGCTTACCCGACGTGTTTGAGCCTACGGATTCGAAAACAGGCGTTCCATTGGCAAAATTCCATGGACGGACGAATGAGAACAGAGGCCGTGCAAGGTTTATTCTGCCGCCTGAGTTAACGTCACGTGAGTATTCACCGCCAAATTTGAGCACATGGTTGCCCATGATGGAAATAAAGGTATCGCGGAAGTTGTACTGCGTGTCTTTGAATGTTCCAGGCTGAGGAACGCCCCAGCGAAGCCGTCCGCCCCAGATCTGCTCGACCTCGATGCGTGGAATTCCAAAGTTCTGTTCCGGGTTTGAATCGACCTCATTAA
>CAUJFK010000308.1 GCA_963169175.1 Acidobacteriota bacterium
CCGGTGCATGCTCAGAACTTTCTGCTGCTGTACTCATAACTTTCTCCGATCTTTATCAACCACAGAGACACAGAGTTAAACAAGCAAATTTTTTCGATGATCTGTTTCTGTTCAATTTTCCTCTGCATCTCTCTGTGTCTCTGTGCCTCTGCGGTAAAAATGTCATTCCGTTTTTGGCACTCCGCCGATCTGTGTCAGGAGGCCGCCGTCGGCCGTCCATACGGCGCCGGTCACAAAGGACGAACTTTCATGCGCAAGAAACGCAACTACCTCAGCGATCTCACGCGGCTGAGCTATTCGGCCCAGCGGATGCATTGCATTGCAGGCGTCATAGACCGATTGCGGATCAGCATCGAGCGATGCCGCCCACTTCAGCATCGGTGTATCGACCGTGCCCGGACAAAGGGCATTGGCCCTGATCCCGTCCTTTGCAAAATCCATTGCTATCGACCGCGTCAGGCCAATTAGCGCATGTTTGCTCACCGTGTAGGCCAAGACGTTCTGCTGACTGGCCAGCGCCTGCACTGACGAGACATTTACTATCGTTCCGCCGCCCGATTGCCGGATGAACGGAATAACGGCCTTGGCAGCGTTCCACGCTCCTCTCAGATTCACATTCAGTACCTCGTCCCATTGCGCATCATCGGTAGTGACGGCCGTGCCGTAGCGCTGAATGCCGGCGCTGACGACCAAGGAATCGACCGAGCCAAAGGCTGCCTGTGTCGTGTCAACGGCCGTCTTTACCTCGTCGAAGTTAGATACGTCCAAAGCATGAACTACGGCTTTCCCGCCATTGCTCTCGATGCGTACGCCGACCTCGCGGGCCGCACTCTCGTCACGGTCAAGTATCGCAACCGTCGCCCCGCGCGCCGCTAGAAGCTCACAAACCGCCCGCCCGATGCCAAGCGCACCGCCAGTTACTACTACCGTTTTCCCATCAAATCTCATGCGGCTTCCATGACACCATCGGTGCCTAACTCATCCCTTTGTTCGGCAATATTCTCCGCTTCCTCGGAGGGCGGTTCCGACGCCGGCGGCAGCGTCTTGTACCATGTAAAATAAAGAATGATCACCGAAACCAGCGTGGCGCCGATCAATGAAAACGCCACCGTCAGCCGGTTCAGTACCAGGTACAACATTGAAACGTACAGTGCCGTGATGCCGATCATGGCGATCAACGTATTGAACGCCTCGACGGTAAAGGGCAGCTTTTTCCTGAATGTCGGCTCGTCGGCGAGAACAGCTTCTCGCGCCGGCCGCCAAAATCCGGCGGGCTGGACCTTTTGATAAAAGACCTTTAGCGTGGCAATGTCCGTCGGCTCGGTCATCATGGAAACGATGATGGTGATAACGGTCGAAGCAATAGCGATAACCGGGAAGCCGATGTAGAGCGGCAGCGGATTGTCGAGGTACATCGTGTCCACAAAAACTTGCCCCAGCGACAGCGCCATTCCGCCAAATACTCCGGCTGCGTAGCCTTGCCCGTTCAGCCGCCACCAATACCACCGAAGCACGTTCGGCGGTAATATCCCGGCGGCCAAAGTACCAAAGATCCAAAGAAACGCCGTGTTTATCGACGATCCGAAGATCGAAATAATAAGGCCTGTCACGATCAGCAGGGCCGATGAAACGTAGCTGACCCGAACGAGCGTCTTATTGTCGGCGTTCGGATTGATGTAACGCTGATATATGTCCTTGACCAAATAGGCCGCACCGCCGTTTACGGTCGAGCTAAAGGTTGCCAGAAACCCTGAAAGCAGCGCGGCGAGCATGAAACCGACAACGCCGACGGGCAGCATCGAACCTATGATCAGGGGCAAGGCCGTTTCCGGGTCGGCACGGAGCTGTGCGTCTAAAGCCGCATTCCCAATACCGATTATCGCCATCACCGCGATTGCCATCGCGAACGGCCAGCGAACTGTGTGGATCAATCCCCACAATGCACCGAGTTTCGCCGCATCCCGCTCATCCTTCGCCGCAAGGAACCGCTGAAAATCGTAAAGCTGTTCGGGCCCGCTCAAACAAAGGAGCAGGCCTTTTGCTACCCAAACCGCAACCAGCGCGCCGAACAATGAATAGTCGGTCCCGCCGGCCACCAATCCCTGAAACGCCTCAGGCCGCCACGAAGGCATGATTTCGCCCCAACTGGCCGGAACCTTGGCGGCGAACTGGGCGGCGTCAAAGTGCATGAAGCCGATAACGGCAAACGCGATCGCGCCGGCGCTTAGAACGATGGTCTGTACGATCTCAACCCGCACAATCCCGTGAAAGCCGCCGATAACGACATAAATGCCCGTGACACCAAGGATCAAAAACGCACAAACATTCGGCGAAAACGGCAGAAAGATCGAGCCGAATTTGCCCATGCCGATAGCGCCGTAGCCGAGCAGGGCCGTGATGGTCAAAATTGCGAACAGCGTGTATGAGAATCTGGCAATGTCGCCGGCTTTACCTGTGCCGAATCGTGTCTTCATCCACTCGGCGCCGGTCATTGCATCCGAACGGCGGATCCATTTGCCCATGTACGCCAGATAGAACGCGGTGATCGGAAATCCCCAAAGCATGTGTACCCACATACCTTTCAAACCAAGGGCGATGAAGGTTGAAACGATCCACATCGTTCCCGTAATGTCGAAATAGCTTGACGAGCCGGACATCGCCAACGCCCACCACGGCAGTTGGCGGCCGCCGAGGAAGTAAGACGACATGCCTTTGGCCGCCTTTCGCTTCATCGCGAAACCGATGCTCATGATCGCCGCCAGATAAAGAACGACGATCACCATGTCGACAACGGATAGCTGCATAAGTTAGACCTTTGTTTTTAGTATTGCGTAAGGACTGTGAAAGAAAGCTCAGCCCAAATACGCTTTACGGTACAATTTACTGTATTTCCAGTGCTTTTTGGCCTAAACGAGATTCTAGCCAAACTTTGTTTTGGCTGTTGATTAAGTAGTAGTATCATCGACATGGTACTTTGTCAACCCTTTTTTGGATGTATCGGGAAAATTTGCGGATGTAGAACAACGAATCGAGTTAAAAGAAATGCTGAAGGGCAACAGGTATCGCGCCGAAGAGGCTTGGCCGTTGAACGCTTCCGGGGCGAATGTCGATCCGGGCAACTTCGGGGACGATGTAGCGGCTCTTTACCTTTTCGGTGATGATGGGACCGATCAGGTTCCACGCGGTCGCGATGTCACCACCGACGACGACAGTTTCGGGGCTAAGGCCGTGGGCGAGGCTGGCGATGCCTTCGCCAAGATACTCAGCCGTCGCCGTAAGTGCTGCCAGGGCCTTCTCGTCCCCCTTGTTCGCCTTGGTGATGATCTCTGAAATAGAGGTCGTCATCGAGCCGTTCTTGTTGCTCATTAGCCGATGGTAGCGGGCAATGGTGGCACTTTCTGACGCAAGTGTTTCCCAGCATCCTTTCCGGCCGCAGGAACATAGTTCGCCGTTGCGCTCCAAACACATATGCCCAAAGCCGCCCATCCCGATCCGTGAACCGACGTGAAGTTCGCCATTGATGATCAGGCCGGTGCCGAGCCCGTCAACGACAAGTATGTAAAGCAGCGTTTTCACCCTTATCTCTTCAAGCGGGCCGTACCAAAGCTCAGAGAACGCGGCGGCATTTGCGTCATTTTCGACAAAAACGGGCAGTTTAAGTTTGCTCTCAAGGATCGCCTTTACGGGCAGGTCGCTCCAGCCAAGATTTGGCGAGACGGCCACTTCGCCTGTCTCCCGTTTAATAAGACCCGGAACGCTGACCCCGATTCCGGCAAACTTGAACCGCGAATAATGCTTCTTGATCGTCGTCTCGATCTCGTCGGCCAGATGTTCGAGAAACTCCCTCGGATCACCTTTGGTAACCGTCGCCTTCTGGCCCAAAATACGCCCGTTGAAATCGCTGACCGCATAAACTGTCTCACGTACGCCAAGATCTATCGCCAATACATAGGCGTTATCGCCGTTTATATACAGGTAGGTCGGCTTGCGCCCGCCGCTCGATGGCCCCTCTGCCCCCTCATAGATCACACCCTTTTTTATCAGGCGATTGACGATGGTCGAAATAGTGCCGGGCCGAAGGCCGGTAACGCTTGCGATCTTAGCCCGTGATATGGGTTGGCGTTCGCGGATCAGGTGCAGGAGAACGGTTTGGTTGATATTGCGGATATGGTTTATATCCACGATCTTCAGCCCGCCCGTGTCTGTTCGTTTCATCGTTATTACTAATACACCAGCCTTACCGTCCGCCGCAACATATTGCGACGATACAAGTTTCTACATGCAAAGCGCATGCCGTTGTGCGGGTCTGATATAATCCGAACCTAACAAAGAAAAACACGGGGGCAATTTTGATGGCGACATTAGTAACAGGCGGGGCCGGCTACATTGGCAGCGTGGTTGTGGACGATCTGATCGACACTGGCAGCGAGGTTGTCGTTTTGGACGATCTTTCACGCGGCCATCGGCACGCAGTGAACGAAAGAGCAACATTTTACGAAGGCGGCATGGGCGACCGTGAACTGGTCCGGCGTATTTGCGACGAGAAAGGCGTAGAGGCGGCCATGCATTTTTCTGCCTATACCTATGTCGGCGAATCCGTTGAAAAACCGAGCATCTATTATCAGAACAACACGGTCGCGACCCTAAACCTGCTGGATGAACTTATTGCCAATAATGTAAAGAAATTCGTATTTTCTTCCACCGCGGCGACTTACGGTGAGCCGCAACAGATACCGATACCGGAAGATCATCCGCAAAACCCAGAAAACCCGTATGGCTGGTCAAAATTGTTCGTCGAACGGATATTGAAGGACTTCGACCACGCTTATGGGCTTAAGTTTGTTGCCCTGCGCTACTTCAACGCCTGCGGTGCGACCGCTCTCCGCACGGAAAATCACGACCCCGAAACACATCTGATCCCGCTCGTCCTTGACACGGCGGCGGGCCGACGGTCGCATATAGCGGTCTTCGGCAGCGATTATCCGACACCCGACGGAACCGCGATCCGCGATTACATTCATGTATCGGACCTGAGCCGGGCGCATCTACTAGCTGCAGGCCACCTAACAAACGGCGGCGAGTCAGAATGCATCAATCTCGGCAACGGCCAGGGTTTTTCAGTACTTGAAGTGATCGAGGCCGCAAGGCAGGTGACCTGCCGCGAAATACCTGTCGTAATGGAAGGTCGGCGGGCAGGTGACCCATCCCGCCTCGTTGGTGACTCAGCCAAAGCCCGCAAAGTGCTCGGCTGGGACCCGCAGATGACATCGCTTGAGCAGATAATCAGCTCAGCCTGGCGGTGGTATGAAAAAGATCCAAGAGAACGGTCCGCAGGATCGGGTTAGATAGTTACATAGACCCAAAGGGTGCAGACTTAAAAAAAATAGCTGCTTCCCATGATGGTATGTTGTGCTGACAGAACCGAGGGTATCTAAAAAGTCTAGAAGTCTGAGGCAACAAGGCAATTTTGCACACGGATCAGGCGGATCGAGCGGATATTCATGGATCTATCCGTCCTAATCCGCCCGATCCGCCGAATCCGCGTTCAAATTGTCTCTATTACGGTGTCGGGTCTCGACTAAAGTTTTCAGACATCCTCATTTTTTTTATACTTTGATCCGTCGAGTTCAATCTGCAAACGCAACGCTCAACTTCGTAAGCGGCATCGACTTCTTAACATCAATATCATCGACACCATTGCGGTTGATGTTTTTGTAGAGAATGTCGCGTTGTTGGGGTTTGTAGCCGGCTTCGCGGATTTGGTATCTTAGGTCGCGTTCGTTGGCTTGGTTGTCGGCGCCGGCGGCGGAGACTACGTTTTCTTCGATCATGATGGAGCCCATGTCGTCGGCGCCGAAGCGGAGTGCGGTTTGGCCGAGTTTCAGGCCTTGGGTGAGCCAGGATGCCTGGATGTGCTGGATATTATCGAGAAAAAGGCGAGAGACCGCGAGCATTTTTAAGTAATCGATGCCGGTTGGTTCGATGGTGATCTTGCGGCCGAGGGCTGTGTTTTCGCGTTGGAATGTCCACGGGATGAAGGCTGTAAATCTTCCGCCGGAAACATTCGCAACGTCATCGGGCACACTCCCTGCGGCCCGCGCTTCTGCCTGGGCGACCGGCACACTCCCTGCGGCCCGCGTTTCTGCCAGGGCGAGCGATTCGTCCTGTACCTGACGGACACGTTCGAGATGGCGGACGCGGTGTTCGATGCGGTCGCCGATGCCGAACATCATCGTCGCGGTCGAGATCATTCCGACTTTGTGGACGGCACGCATTACGTCGAGCCATTCCTGCGTTGTGCATTTTGTCGAAACGCGTTTGCGAACCTCGTCGTCAAGTATCTCGCCGCCGCCGCCCGGCATCGAGTTTAGGCCTGCGTCCTTTAGACGCTGCATTATCGTCACGTAATCCAGCTTCGATATAAGTGAGATGTTGTGAATCTCCGGCGGCGAAAAGCAATGTAATTGAAACTTTGGATATTTTGCGTGCAGTGTCGAGAGCAGATCCTCGTACCATTCAATATTAAAATCCGGATGTAAGCCACCCTGCATCAACACGCCTGTGCCGCCGAGAGCAAGTGTTTCATCTATGCGCGAGCAAATTTCGTCAATCGAATGCACATAAGTATCCGGTTTTCCGGGTCGCCGGTAGAACGCACAGAAAGTGCAGACGACGTTGCAGACGTTTGTGTAATTGATGTTCCGGTCGATTATGTACGTGACCACATCGCCCGGGTTTTTTCGCTGGCGGATCTCATCGGCGGCAAGACCGATGCGGACAAAATCGTGTGATTCGAGCAACGAGGTACAGTCTTCGACGGTCAAGCGTTCGCCGTCCAGAGCTTTGTCCAAAATGGGCTGGATATTACTGGGCATTTCAATATAATTCTATCAGAAAACGGCCGCGAACCTACGCGTAAGGGCGCAATGCAGAAGGCTGCGCGTAGGAGGCGGTGTCAAAAGCCTAAAAAGCTGCGGAGCAGCGGAATATTTGTAGCCCCACGTGAAGCGAAGCGAAACGTGGGGTTAGCTGAGCCTATCTCTCAAAACCCGTGTAACGGGCAGCAGACTTCCGCTAACTTATTGATAGCAATAGACGTAACACGCCTCTCTGTCGCCCACTACGTGGGCTTGGAGTCATGTTTTCATCCTAACCGCGGGTTCCGCTTTGCTACACCCGTGGCTACTTTCCGCCACTGCTCCGCAGTTTAAGACAGGTTTGACACAGGCTCATAAGCGAGGGCTAATTGACGTAGTGATAAGGAAGCTTCCGCGAGGGCAACAAACTGAAGTTTGTTGAACTTATGATCTCGGGTGAACGGCATTCCATATTCCGCTATCAAAAACCCCAATTAACCATGCTGTCGGACAACCAATATTGAACTTTCCCGGCAAATCTCACTTTCTGATCGCGTCCTGAATCCATGGACCGTATTCTGATCGAAATAGTTCACAGAAGATTTTTCGCATGTATCTGATACATTTTGCTGAATTTACACGCGATTAAAGATGTAGAAATAAGTGGGAAGTTCCCTATGGAAATGAACAAGCGTGAACAACAATTAGGAACAACTGACATCGGCCTGCTGGTCTTCGTAATCGTGGCTGGGTGGCTGCTGCTGTTTCAGTCGGGAATATTTAGATAACTCTTCGGTGAATTCAAGCGGCCTGTTCCGCTCGATCAAGTCATTCTTGAACGCCAGTTCAAAATAGAGTTCCAGCCCGGCCTGCATCGATCTGTCGATCTCGTACGAAATATTTGACGTCAGGTACTGTCTCAGTTCATCACGCGACAAATTTATGTCACCCGCATAATTCGACGCGATCTCATCTATATGCTGAAGTCCCTCATCTCTGACCGCGGCAAAATTGACGGGCGAGGCCGGCAGCCGCGTCATCCACATAGCAAAAACGAACCCCAGGCCGGTGAATCGGTACCAGAGCTCCGCAAGGTCGAAAACCTGATACGGCGTATCAACCGCATCCGCCGCCGGCGCCGTAACGCGAAGGGCAGGGTCGCCGATCAACAGAGCACAGTCTGACGCGGCGAGCATTGCACCCACATCCGGTTTTGCCTCACACCACTTTGGCTCGAAGCCCAGGAATTCCCTAAAAATTATTTTTGTCAGTACAACTGAGGTGCGCGATGAAACGTCGAGTGCAACACTGCGAACGCTCTCAAGCGGGCCGCCGCGTGTGACCAGGCAAACGCTCCTTACGCTCCGACGTGTCCCCACGCAAACGTCTGGAACAAGCTTGACACCAGTCAACGCCTCATACGCGATCACTGGGGTCAGGGCCGCATCAACACCATCGCCGGCCAACATCTCGACCGACCGCGCCGGAGCATTATCCAGTATCAGTTCGGCACAGCCGTGCTTCGAGCCGTAAAGGAAACTCCAGATAAGCGGCGCGGTGTTCGAATATGAAGAGGCGGCAATACGCATGAGGCCAGCAGCCATAAATCAAGCCATGATCCAGGTACTTTCTGACAAATGATCTCGCAGCTGCCGCCACCCCTGCAGCGGCCGCCCCGACTTCCGGCCGGGTCACTCGCTTGATGCTACGTCCTGAAACTCTGGTGTCGAATCCATCACCTTCTTCGCGTAGGGACAGGCCGGCTTTATCTTCAATCCTTGTGCCCGGGCATAATTTACCGCGGCTTCGACCAGCTTTCGGCCAATATCCCGGCCCTTCAGCTTGGGGTCGATCTCTGTATGATCGACGGTTATAGTGTTCTCGCCCGACCTAAAATAGGTAAGTTCGGCGATCCATTCACCGTCCTCGTCAATGAAAAACGCCCCCTTGCGCCCATGTTCTTCCTGTTGAATGTCCATTTGATCTCTAAGTTCCATCCTGAAAAATTTTCAATTTCGCAAATATTCGTGTCGTTTCGTGGACTTTGCGATCCTGTTCTTCGCTTCCCAAACCGCGAAGCCCACGAAAAGACACGAACAGTCACTGACCACTGCCGCACGCGCCCTGTATAACTAGCGTACAAGTAAATCGCGGGCGAGCGCAAACGTTGTAAGGAAATCGCATTTGACCTATCCTTTCATATATATGACAAGGATAATGATCCTCGGTTTCCTGATCGTTCTGGCCGCCGCCGCCGGCCGGTCCTCGGCCCAGGGCCCGGCCGTCGTACTGTATGACCCGCTGAGCAAGGTAGCGGAGTATCAACCTGCCGCGGCCGATGAGAAGTTAGTCAATGAAAATCTGGTGCCAAAGGCCCGAACTCTCTGGGCCGAGCTAGATTCGTGCGATGGCAGCAATGCCAATATCATTGGTGCTGTCGATGGCTCGTTCACACGGCCGGAAGCAAAGCAGCGGGCGATCGTTTATGAGCTGTGTCAAACAGGAAATGGCCTTGCAAATAATGGGGTTGCCGTGGTTGAGAACGGACGCGTTGTGGCCCATTTTGCGGAAGAAGGCGGCTGGGACCTTGAGGTTTCCCGCGTGCCCGATGTTAACCGCAATGGCCGTGATGAACTTGCGATAGAAACCGGTGGCGGCATGCATCAGGGCTATACCGGCAGTAGCGTTACTGTGTTGGAGATATCGGAAACGACGGTTACCGAACTGGGCATCTTCCTGGCGTTTTCGAACTCGTGCGAGAATTACGCACCTGATAAATACTGCGACCGCAGCTATAAACTGACGGTCAAGCCCGGGGCGAAACCTGTCTTCTATGCGCAGAAATTCACTAACCGCGGCACTGACGAAAAACCCCGATGGGTCGCGGCAGGAAAAGCGCTTCCGGCAAAACGGCTCGGCGATGCAAAGACCAAATTTGAGGCAGTAAAATGAAGATCTACGACATAACCATCGGCCTTAGCGAAACAATGCCGATCTACGCAGGCGATCCGACCGTATCGATCTCGGCCGCAAAATCCATTGCGTCCGGAAGTTCGGCAAATGTCACGCAGATCGCGATGGGAGTTCACTCGGGCACCCACGTGGACGCCCCGAACCATTTTATCGACGGCGCCCGCCGTGTTCATGAACTTGACCCGCAAAAGCTCATTGGCCCCTGCCGCATTATCGGGTTGCCCGACGACGTGATGGCGATCGCGCCCGAACATGTAGGCGACATCGCCGGTGTCAAACGCATTCTTTTCAAAACACGAAACTCAGCATTTTGGAACGAACCGGAACGCGGGTTTCGGAAAGATTTTACATACCTGATACCCGAAACGGCTCGCCTGCTTGCCGATAGCGGCGTCGTTCTGGTTGGCATCGATTATCTCTCGATCGAAAAAAGCGGCTCGCCCGGACATCCGGTCCATATCGCGTTGCTTGAAAAGGAGATCGTTATACTTGAAGGAGCAGACCTTCGCGAGATCGAACCCGGCGACTACGAACTGATATGTCTGCCGCTTAAATACGAAGGCGGCGGCGGCGATGGCTCTCCGGCGAGAACGTTTCTACGAAAGAACTGATAGGTTTCCGCCATTGCGGCCCCGCGTTGTGTCAAAACGGACTTGAACGGCATAAACGACAAACAATACCGCGAAAGCGTCTATGCTCTGGTCCGGCAAATTCCGGCGGGCCGCGTTATGACTTACGGCCAGATCGCCGGTATTTTAGGCGAAGGTTACACCGCTCGTACCATCGGTTACGTCCTGCATGGCTCGCCGGACGACGTCCCGTGGCAGCGGGTTATAAATGCCCAGGGCAAATGTTCCACGGGCCGATTGACCATTCCGATCAACCTGCAGCAGGAGATACTTGTATCCGAGGGTGTTAAATTCGACGCCCGCGGCAAGTGTGACTTGGACGTATATCTATGGTGGCCCGAAGGTTTCGGGCCCGAAGAGGACATTCAGCCAACCTTGCTCAGTTAAGTATCCTGCCTGCTTTTGCCCGCAGATCATCGAAACACGGTGGACCGTACCCACGGAGGTCGTTGCATATCTCCGTTCTTTGCTTCCAGAGCGAATCCGGCGAAGGTGTCGCAGTTCAACACCGTCTTGTCTTCCTTTAGCGCCAGCATTCCCGGATCGGTCACCCATCCTTTGGCGAAGTGTCCCTGCGCACCATCCCTTGCTACATAATGGCGTAGCTCATGGATAAAGATGAAAGCCGCAAAATCCGGGATACCGGTGGCAAACAGAACACCGCGGCGGAAAACGATCTTGCCGGTCAGATCGTTTTTGTCATGAAATCCGCCAAGCCTTGCAAATGCCACCGTACTGATCGTTTCACCTTCATTGGTCGTATCAAGGGTCGTGAACGCCTCCGGGCGGTCAAGCACATTCAGCATACAGCTGTAATTGTCATACATTTTCTGAAGAACAGGACGCTTTGCCCCTTTGAAATTATCGGTCCGGAAATGCTTGTTCAAAAGGCGCATTCGGCTTTCGCGTGAGGCTCCGAGCATTCCCGGCAGTGTACTGTCAACCACGTTCATGGCGAGCGAAATATTTGTCATTGCGGCATGGACGCATGCCCGGATATGCGGCACGTGCTGCATCATTCCCGCCAAAAGGAATCCGTCTGTTTTCAGGCTTAACGGGATGGTGGGAAATACATTCCGATTGCGGAGTTCGTTGAGCTTCTTAAGTGTTTGTTTGTCCGGATCTATCCGGCCGTCACAACCTGCATAGCCAAAGTGCTTTTTTTGGAAATTGCGTATCGCCCCGATAGTTTTCGGCCCGCACAGCCCGTCAATTACGAGTTGCGGGCTTGGGCCGCCGTCGATCGGGGCGACCTGATCGAGGCCGTATTGGATATTGTAAACATCGTCGTACACGTTCGCCCCACCCTGCCCGACCGGCTTTGTAATGACGATGTCGCCTTCAGGCCTCTTGGGATCAAGGTTCTGATTTGACTGACGCCGATCCGGCAATATCTTGCAGCCGCCGTCATCAAGCATGTGTGCGCATTCTCCCATATCTGCTATGGCCTCCTGTTCCTTGAACTAGGACTAGACGAAAGTGCGAGCATGCTTTTGCAATGTGCAGAGGTCCCGCGGAGAGCTGCCTCGGCCGTCGAGACACCGTTACCCTTACCCGCCTTGTTTGACACCCAATGGTGGCCGTCAATAAACTTTGCAGGTGAATCCAGATCCGGACTCCGCAAACAAGATCATTCCACAGCCGACAGCCGGAATGACGACGAAGGTCGCCAAAGGAACGCTGTGGACCTTATTCGGCGTTATTTTGCCGATCGGCTTTTCCGTATTTACAACGCCCATCCTTACCCGACTGCTCGGTACTGAGAGCTACGGGTTGCTTGTACTTATACTTCTTATCCCAAACTATCTGAATTTTGCCGATTTTGGGATGAACATCGCTTCAACAAAGTTTGCGTCTGCCGCCCAAGCTGAGGGTGCGGCCGAGAAAGAGGCCCGTATCGTACGAACTTCCGCTCTGATAGCTTTGGTGTCATCACTTCCCTTTGCCGCCGGCATCGCGATCTTTTCACGGCCGATACTGCAGCTTTTCAATGTGTCGGGATCTCTCATCGATGAAGGCTCGCTTGCGTTAAAGCTGGCAGCGGTGATTCTGGTCATTAATTTTCTCAATATTATCCTTAATACGCCTGAGCTGACACGCTTCAGAATGGACCTGAACACATCGATCACCGCGGCAGGCCGAATTCTGGGCCTGATAGCTGCTCCGATCGTTGTTCTGCTTGGCGGAGGTGTGCTTGGTGCAGTTGCGGCAACCCTCGCAGCGTCCTTACTGACGCTGTCGGGACACATATTCTGCGGCATAAAGCTTCTGCCGGAAATGGCGGGATTCTCGATCGACCGTGAGTCAGTACGGCCTTTGATCAAATTTGGTTCATCGCTGCTGGTTGCGTATGTCGCCGGCGCTTTGATCATGCATCTTGAGAAATTCGTTCTCACACGGGTCACTTCGGTTGAAGCTCTTGCGTACTATTCAGTTGCGGCGGCGTTTGCGGGCATGGTCGGGATATTTGCTGGCTCGATGGCACAGTCATTGATGCCCGCATTTTCGCAGCTGCAGGGCGAGGCGATGCGGCCTGCCCTGAGCGCATTGTATTCGCGTGGTATTCGTGCGGTGATGGTCTGCCTGCTGCCGATATATGTCCTGATGATCCTTGGAGCGAGGCTCTTCTTCACATACTGGTTCAGTCCCGAGTTTGGACAAGAGAGTACGGTGCCGTTTTACATTATCGTCACGGGATTCCTTTTTACGATGCTGACGTATTTCCCATACACGATAGTGATAGCGGCGGGACGGTCGGATGTACTTGCAAAGATATACTGGCTGGAACTGATCCCATACCTGCTTCTTGTTTGGTGGCTGGCGGATCGCTACGGAGCGGTTGGGGCCGCCGCCGCGTGGAGTATCCGAAGCCTGCTCGATTCAATTTTGATGTTTGCTCTCGCGCACCGGGTCGGCGGTGTGTCGTATTTGCAGAAGAATGTTCCGCAATTTCTCGCGGCCGCCGCTATAATGCTCTTGCCGGTGGGGGCTCTCGCATACTTTCGAGAATTGAACCTTCAGGTGATCGCCCTCACTCTTGTCGCCGGCGGCTTATACGCAATGCTTATTACCACGCGGGTGCTGGATACAGCTGAGGTTGCGTGGTTAAAGGGGCGGATCTACGCCTATCTTGGCCGGTCGGAATAACCTGGGAAAATCGATGGATCTAAGGCCTACACTTTTACAGCTTCTCGAAGACATTCGCGGCTCACGCGTCCTTGTGATCGGCGACGTTATGCTTGATCGTTATTGGTGGGGCAAGGCGTCACGGCTTTCGCCCGAAGCGCCGGTGCCGGTTGTTGCGCTCGAACGCGTTTCAAACCGGCCGGGCGGGGCGGCGAACGTAGCGGCCAACATAGCCGCCCTCGGGGCCGAGACAAAGCTCGTGGGCGCGGTCGGCCCCGACGAAGGTGCCGCAAGCCTGCGCGCATGCTTGAAAGATCATCAAATCCTCGACCGCATGCTTCAGGGTTCCTCCGAGAGACGGACGACGACCAAGACACGCGTCCTTGTTCACAGCCAGCAGATCGCTCGCGTCGATGAAGAAACGGACAGCCCTCTGACGGCGGCGGAAGAGGAAGATATACTTCGGCAGATCCCGGAACTGGTGACCGAGGCCGATGTCGTTGTG
>CAUJFK010000309.1 GCA_963169175.1 Acidobacteriota bacterium
GTCCGCCACTCCGTTTAAGCCGACACCTCCGGCACCAAGGCCGGATGCAGCCACTCGGGCGCAGATCGCGGCGGCGTCACAATGCATCACGCGATTCCCCCAATCAGCAAAATGTTATGCGGTCCGAGGTCAATTGTATTATCGGGCGTCCATAATACTGTCACCCAACACCGTGAAAGCGCGGGAGATGATCCATCAACATCCGGACATGATCGCGGCCATAGCCGACCTGACCAAGGCGATCTCGATCGAACCAACTAGCGCAGAATTCTATTACATCCGGGGAAATATCTACGCCGGGAGTTCCAGAACCGACATACTGATCCTTGCCGTCAGCGATTATTCAAAGTCGATCACCTTGAATGGGAACGACCTCAAAGCATACCGTGGGCGTGCGACGGTGAACCGGGAATTGAAAAGATACGACGACGCGTTGGTCGATTACGACGTGCTGATGTTGAGGAATGATACAGATACCTCACCCACCGGCAGACTTCAACGAGAATGGATCATGTTCGCCCGGGCACGGACCTTTGTAGATTCGGGCCGTGTGGATGATGCGATCAAGGCGTTTACGGAGATTAGTGCTGCATTTCCAAAGGATTCCACGGCACTGTGGGAACGGGGCGTATTATTCCACAAGAGCGGTAATAGGACGGCAGCAGAAACTGACTTCCGGAAAGTGCACGCGATGTCGTCAAACAAGGCGAAGGTCGAGAAAGATCTCGCCGGTCTTGGGGTCGTTCTTACAGGGTTGTCATCGGCTTCGGCCGTCCCCGTGTCCGCCTCTGCAGGATCGAGAGTATTGTTCCACGACGAGTTTGCCGACAATCGAAACGGCTGGGATACAGGCAATCTCCCCGGAAGCATGGTGAATTCAATCGCAAATGGCGTCTATGTCGTCGAGACCAACGCAATTTACAGCTATGCCGCGTGGCTCGATGCGGCCAAGGCTCCAAGCATTGATCAAAGCAAGGATTTCACGGTCGAAGCAAAGCTGAAGATCGCTCGCGGAGATCTCGTTACACCAGTCGGAATCTTCTGGGGCGGAACCCGCCGCAACAACGACAAATTCTATTTCGGCTTCTTTGGTGACGGCCGATGGAATTACGGACGCAACTGGAACGGGGGCTGGACTGAAATTGCTCGCGGAAGATCAGACAAGGTGGCCAAGGGTGAAAACGGAATCAATATTCTGAGTGCGAAAAAACGGGGCAACACACTCGAACTTCATATCAACGGCGTGATGGTCGGAAGTACGCCGTATGAAAAGCATCCCGTCGGAACCACCATCGGCATTGCCAGCAATCACAAAAAGCGGCTCGAAGTTGAATACTTCAAAGTGACCCGGGATTCGCCGTAATTTTAGCCGGAGGTACGTTCCTTCCATGTCTGCGGATTCGATCCGTCATCCCGGCGTTCCATTGTGATCGCTCCGGGTGAGGGGCAGATGAGGTAGCAGAGGTTGCATCCGACGCATTCGGCCTCGACGACGCGAGGGTAACGGTTGCCGTTCGATTCAACGAACTCAAAGCTCTGATGCGCGCCGTCTTCACACGCGACGTAGCAAAGGTTGCAGCGTATGCAGTGTTCTTCGTTGACGCGCGCCTTTACGTCGTAATTCAGATCGAGATTGCCCCAGTCGGTGACGCGGCTGACTGATTTACCGATGATGTCGTTGACGCTTGCGAAACCTTTTTCGTCAAGATAATTATTCAGCCCGTCGATCATGTCCTCGACAATGCGGTAACCGTAATGCATTACGGCAGTACATACTTGCACGTTTCCCGCACCGAGCAGCATAAACTCGACCGCATCACGCCAAGTATTTATACCGCCGATGCCGCTGATCGGAATATTGAATTCCGCATCGCGAGCTAGTTCGGAAACCATGTTCAAAGCTATCGGCTTGACCGCCGTTCCGCAATACCCGCCGTGAGCGGCCATGCCGTTGACGTTCGGGTACGGGATCATCGTATCGACATCAACGCCCATCACGGAGTTGATCGTGTTTATCAAAGAAACCGCATCTGCACCGCCTTTCTGCGCAGCTTTGCCGGGCGGGACAATGTGCGTGACATTGGGCGTAAGCTTTACGATCACCGGCAGTTCGGAAACTTCCTTCACCCACTCCGTAACCATGCACGTATATTCCGGCACCTGGCCCATCGCGGCGCCCATTCCGCGTTCGCTCATCCCGTGCGGACAGCCGAAATTCAATTCAAATCCGTCGGCTCCGGTGTCCTGAGAACGCTTTACGATCTCTTGCCACGCTTCCTTTTTTGACTCGACCATCAACGAAATGATGACCGCGTTGTTCGGATATTTCTTCTTGCATGCGGCGATCTCTTTGAGATTCACATCAAGCGGCCGGTCCGTTATCAGCTCGATATTATTCAGCCCGATGAGCCGGAGCGCTCCCTGGTCCAGCCCTGCCAGCCGCGATGAAACATTCACGATCGGCTCACCCAGCGTCTTCCAAACCGCCCCGCCCCAACCCGCGTCAAAAGCCCGCTCCACCATCGACCCCATATTAGTAGGCGGCGCCGAAGCAAGCCAAAAAGGATTGGGTGATTTTATTCCAGCAAAGTCTACGCTTAGGTCTGCCATATTGGACAGCTCCTCCTGGTCTATGTCTAATTCCTTAACTTAATGAGTCCGAACTGAAATATCTCAAACTCTTTTCTCAAGTACTCTCCAAACGCTATCCAGCGATTGGAGATGTTATCACCAAGCTGTTGGCTATTTAAGTCAGTAATCCCAGAACTCAAATCGGCTAAAAAAGATCGCGAATCTTCGAAACCTATCATTTCCGTCGTCGGTTGACCGTCCCTAAAACGAAGGAAGTCGTAAATTTCCTGTCCAAGACTGTTCGCACCATCAACTTGTGTAGGTTCATGAAAACAAACTTCGGTTCCCGTCTCTAGATAACTGTATCTATGTTTGTGGGTGGTTACTTTTGCATGCGGCGGAATAACAATGTGTTCCTTCAATATAGGGATATTGTGGAATCGTATGCTACCTGTTGAAGTTAGCACGGTCTGCGTCTGTTCAAGGAACGGGTAATCGCGGAAGTAGTGCCACGGTCGCCAACTTAGAAGCGCGGACATATGCACTGCGAGTAAGTATGCAGTTCTATTAAGAAATAATGGGGCTGCATAAAAGGCTTTCCCTTTTCCGGCTG
Organism: Acidobacteriota bacterium; assembly: GCA_963169175.1. Taxonomy (GTDB): domain Bacteria; phylum Acidobacteriota; class Blastocatellia; order Pyrinomonadales; family Pyrinomonadaceae; genus OLB17. The sequence continues at coordinate 3,185 of CAUJFK010000309.1, forward strand.
AATCAAGTTGAGATTTCAAATCAAACAAGACATTGTGTTGAAATTCCGTGTGATGCGGTTTTTTAGCTCTCAGGTCGAAAAAGAGAGTCTTGGGCGAGTAGTCTATCTTTAACCCCTTTCTGTCTTTGATAATTCTTGACGCGCTGTATTCGGGGTAAGCAAAGGACCTCTTAAACTGAATGTAAATTGGACTTATTGACTCAATCAACGCGTCTGCACCGTAGATCACTTCATCAGTCTTCGATAACGGAACCAATGCAAAGGGAGCCCTTGGGAATCGAGAAATCGTCAACATCGATTGAACCATAAAGCCAACAAGATCTTCAGTAAAGTCAGGCCTTAACAAGTTGTTATTACTCATAGTCTCGGCATTCACATTTCTGTTTCAACACATTCAAACAGTTTCCAGTTTTTTCTTCAGTTCCTTCAAAAAGGTCTTGTCGTTCAGAAGATCGCGTTCGAACGGTGCGGTCGCAGTAGAACCGTTCTCCATCACCGTCCGCAGCTCGCTGTTGATCTGCGTTTGATACGGAGCGGCGTTGGGCCGTTCGGCTCGTCCGCGAAAGTATTCGACGACCTCGCTATCGAGGTATATCGACACCTTCACCTTCTTGGAATTCTTTAGCCGCTCGGCCCATGGTGAACGGCGTGCCTTGTAGGTGCCGGGTTTCATCACCTCGTCTTCCGTCAGGCCGCTCACCAAATCTGCCTTGTAGTCTTCGTCAGATACTATGTAGTCAGGCAGTTTATCGGTTTTGTTCGTTGTAGTACTTCTTCTGTTTCGCATTTGCTTTCCTTGCGGTGACTATCCGAACTCGATCGTCACGTAACGTATATCCGACAAACAAAAGTCGGACGCGTGAGATCCCAATTAATTGAAACCGGATCTCGTCCTCGGAATTCAAATCGTCAAATAACTCGATCGCGTTCGGATCGAAAAATGCGAGCGAAGCCTCGTCGAAACTAATGCCGTGCTTTTCAAGGTTTACGATCGCTTTATCAGGATCCCATTCAAACTCCATAAATGATTATACCGATATATATGGATATATCAAGATATTTTCAATTGTTTACCAGTCTCCAATTCTTGTAGAAAATGCCGTTTATGCCCTTGAACACAACCCGGATAACGCTAACGGCAAAGTCGAATACGATCGGCAGGTATGACGGGCGAATGATGTCAACAAAAAGTACGAGCCGCGGGTCGTCGGTTTCGTTGAAGGACTGATGCAAGAGTGTATCATCGAAAATGAAGAGCTTGCTCTCACGCCAATGATTTTCGACAGGGCCGACCTTAATGTAGGCCTGTTCGCCGACGTTTTCGTTCAAACAATATAAGACGCGAAGCGTTGGGCGAAACGGGCCGAAATGGCGCGACGTGCTTTCGTGTTCGCGGAAGACGGAAACACCGATCGTGCGGACAAACTTGTACTCTTTATGAAACTCGGGGATGTCGATCGCGGCGTCGATGTTCTTTCCGTACCACTTGAAAAAATACATCGCCCGCTTCATGCCCTCGGTCTTTTCGTCCACAAGATCTACGACGCCGAGTTCGTCGGCCTTTTTTAACAAAGAGCCGATCTCTTCCTGATAAGCAAGCGGCAGATCGCAAAGTTGATAAACGCCTTTGTTGATGTACGGCAGCGAAAGAATATCCATCAAAATATTGATCGGCGAAGCCAGCCACGTTCCGATGCCGTTCCGCATGAAATATTGTCGGAAAACACCGGAGTTAAGATCGCGGTTGCGGGTAACGTCCCAAATGCCGCAAAGGCTCAACACTATCATGGGAGCCGGGAAGAAATAGAAAAAGGCTAGGAGGACAACTCCGACCAAAAGATATTTAAGGGACTTCTTCAGTTTTCGATTCACAATAAAGAGGTATGGCCGCAGATAAACGCAGATGATGCGGAGCTTCAGGCGGAAACACGACCGGTAGGGAGTGTGCCTGATCGTAACTACCTTTTAAGCCACAGTCAAAATACTTCTCGCAGACCTCAGCGGAACTTGGCTAAGATATCCAATCTATCGCTTCAACCAAAGGGCGAGCTCAAGCTCCAGTTTCAAAACCTTTTTCTATCCGCGCGATCCGTGAAAATCCGCGGCAAAAACTCTTCCTTAGGCCCCCGCAAACTTGACCGCTTCGCCCGTGAGCGACTGATGAATTCCCTGGGCCGCAAGTTTGCCCGTCTGCGCGGCGTCAACTGCCTCGGCACCGCCATTCATACAATCGCCGCCAGCGAATATCTTTGGGTCTGACGTTTGCATCATCTCGTTTACGACCACGCGGCCCTGGTCATCAATTGAAACACCCGCGACATTCTCAAAGAACGAACGCATTTTTTGCTGTCCAACCGCCTTGATAACCATGTCGCAAGGTATGTCGAACAACGCAAGGCTGCCATCCGTTTTCTCGCAGCGAAGGCTGAGTGCGGTTCCATCTTCACCTTCTAAAATACCAACCGGTGCCGCTTGCCAAACGAATTCCGCACCGTCCTTCCTTGCAAGTTCCATTTCATAATCGTACGCGGACGCGTCCTTTTCAGTGCGACGATAGACCATCACTACCTTTTCGGCGCCAAGCCGTTTTGCCTGAGTCACGGCATCTATTGCCGTGTTGCCGGCACCGATCACGGCGACCGTCCGTCCGAACGGGACTGACCTCCAATCACGCGTTTTTATCTTTTCAATAACGTCGAGCGCGTCATAAACGCCGTCGCGGTCCTCGCCGGGAATATTCAGCTTGTTCGTCTCGCCCAGCCCGATGCCGAGGAAGATCGCATCGTGCCATTCACGCAGAAGCTGGATGCTGACCTTGCTAAGCTCGCCAACTTCTTCTGTTTCTTCGCCGCCCGTAACAGCCGTATTTAGGAGAAACTTTACGCCCATCGCCACGACACGTTCAGTCTCGGCAATTGAGACCGATTGCGGCATTTTATACTCGGCCATACCGTATGTATCGAGGCCTCCCGGCTTCGCCCTTCGTTCGTAGATCGTCACGTCGTAACCCAGTCGGGCAAGATACGTCGCACACGAAAGACCAGCCGGGCCGGAGCCGATAATGCCGACCGATTTCCCGTTCGATTCGCCTTTTTCGAAGATCTGCTTTTCGTTTGAAAGCGCGTAGTCGGTCGCATATCGCTGAAGCCGTCCGATCTCGATCGGCTTATTGAGCAAAGTTTTTTCAACACAGGCGCCTTCGCACAAAACTTCGACCGGACAAACCCGGGCACACGTTGCACCGATCGGATTTGCATCGAAGATCACACGAGCAGAACCCAAAAGATTTCCGCTTGCGATCTTCTTGATGAATCCCGGAACGTCAATATGCGTCGGGCAAGCGTGCATGCACGGCGCGTCGTAGCAAAATAGACAGCGGTTCGCCTCCACCTTTGCCTCGGCTTCAGACATTGCCGGATTGATCTCGGCAAAGTTCGCCTCGATCTGTTCGATCTCCAACGGTGTGCAAAAATTATCGGCCATAAATTTCAAGGCGGAAAAACGACCGGTAGGGAGTGTGCCCCGCTGACTGCTTCAAGCTCGCGGTTCCAAGTTCAACGATGTCGGCATGCAGTTCGTCAAGGATTGGTTCCTATCCTAAGGATCTACCCGATCCGAAATCCAAGATCCGCAATCGGAGGGCACACTCCCTACCGGTCGTGTTTCTGCCTAAAGTTCTGCGTCCGCTTCTATCTCTATCAGCATGTCAGGTTCGATCAACTTCGACACCTCAACCATCGTCGTCGCAGGCATTATCTCACGAAAATATTCACCGTGCGCCCTGCCGAATTCTTCCCAGCGAGAGATGTCGGTAACGAACATTCGCGTTCGAACAACATTTTCCAAGCCGGCACCGAGGGCCTCTAACGCTCGTTGAATATTCTTGAAACATTGAGCCGTCTGGGCATAAGCGTCTCCAACACCAACGATCTGGCTGTTCGCTCCGGTGGCCGTTGTGCCGGTAACATAGATACGATCGCCCACACGAACCGCCCGCGAATAGCCAACGATCGGCTCCCATTTTGCGCCGGACGAATATCTTTCCCGGTGTTTCACGTTTGCTTGCCGCGGCCAAACACGAACCATACAAATAGATCAAGTCAGTTTCCTGATCCGATTTATCCGCTCGCATCCGCGGCCAAAACCTCCTAATCCGCCACGATCGGCCCGTACAGATCCGGTCGGCGGTCGCGGAAGAATTGCCAGGTGTTGCGCACCCCGCGGATCTTGTCCATGTCGAGATCGGCAACGACGAGTTCGTCCTTATCGCGGCTGCCTTCGGCAAGTATCTGGCCGCGCGGATCGCAGAAATAACTCTGCCCGTAAAACTCGCCGATGTTCCACGGCGCTTCGGTGCCGACGCGATTTATTGCTCCGACGAAATAGCCGTTCGCAACGGCGTGTGCCGGCTGCTCAAGCTTCCACAGATATTCGCTCAAACCGGCGACGGTCGCAGATGGATTGAATACGATCTCGGCACCGTTCAAACCGAGGCATCGAGCGCCTTCGGGAAAATGCCGGTCATAGCAAATGTAAACACCGATCCGTGCGTATGCAGTGTCGAAACACGGATAGCCGAGATTGCCCGGACGGAAATAAAACTTCTCCCAAAAACCCGGGTTGACGTGCGGAATATGCGTTTTGCGATACTTGCCAAGATACTTCCCGTCAGCGTCGATAACGGCGGCAGTGTTGTAATAGATACCGGTTTGCTCTTCCTCATAGATCGGCACAACGATCACCATCCCGAACTGCTTCGCAACTTCCTGCATCAATTTGACCGTCGGGCCGTCCGGTATTCTTTCGACCGCATCATACCAACGCGTTTGCTGTTCGGCGCAGAAATATTGCGTCGTAAAGATCTCCTGAAAACAAAGCAGTTGCACGCCCTGTTTCGCAGCATCTTCAACGAACTTCATCTGGTGGTCGATGTTCGCTTTCTTTATTTGCTCGATCGGCGCATCCGCCGATTCAACATTATGTGCCTGTATTAGGCCGGCTTTTATTATTCTCGACATCTTGTTGTTGTTACTTTATGTCAATCGTTAGTTTATTTGATTCTATGGATTTTGAAATGGGAATGGGAGTATGAATTCCCTCCTGAATTAGTGTCCCCGTTCGAAATGGCTTTGAGAAATAAAGTGTATATTTGCCTGGCTTTGCTTCAGAGAATAGTGAACCCATTGGATAAACACTTGATCTCTGATGTGCCCAGCATAGCTCTGCCAAATCAACCTTAAGTTCCATGTGTGCCCCTGCTTTTAACGTGATAGGAATATCATCATGAAATTTCCTTACAATGGGGCCCTCTCGCCTTTCACTACCATCGTCAAGGTCGTCTTGGCAACGCCCCATGTTTGATGAGTAATTCTTACCAAAACTATAGGGCGCATAGTAGACTCCATTCCGCATAGTCGAGGGATGTTTTCCACGGGTTCCGTCATCAAGGTAAAACGCTATGCTAGATGACAATTTAATTTTTTCACTTGATATGTTCTGTATTTTAATAATTACTTTCGCCGGCGAATTCTTTGTCCAATTGATTTGATCTGACGAAATTGTAAATGCAACATTCGGGATCTCCTGACCATACAAGTATGAAAATCCACACAAAACAAAGAAAGTCTTTAAGATGTTCTTACAAACAATCTTCATCTTACTTATCCGGGTCAAAAAAACTAAGACATCCAGTTAACACCCGCTTCAGGGTTCCATTTGGTCGTTGTCTTTTTCAATTTCGTCCAAAATTCGATCGAGCTTCGTCCGGTGATATCGTTCGCACCAAAGCGCGATTCGTTCCAGCCGCCGAAGGAGAATGGCTCGCGCGGGACCGGTACGCCGATGTTGACGCCGATCATTCCGGCGCTTGCGTGTTCCATTACGTAGCGGGCGACGCCGCCGCTCTGCGTGAAAACTGAGGCAGCATTGCCGTATGGATTCGCATTCTCGATCTTGATCGCTTCATCGAGCGTGTCGGTATGCATTATCGAGATTACCGGCCCGAAAATCTCTTCGGTCGCGACCGACATATTTGGCGTCACGCGGTCGATCACGGTCGGTCCGACATACGTGCCGTTCTCTTTGCCTTCGACAACGGCTCCGCGACCGTCAACTAATATTGTCGCTCCGTCACGCTCGGCTTCGGTGATGAAGTTTTCGATACGTTCCTTTGCGGCTTTCGAGATAACGGCACCAAGATTCTTGCCTGGCACGACTTTGCGTGCTTCAGCGGCGATCTGTTCAATAATTGAATCGACGTTGCCGACGGCAAGCATCGCCGACGCAGCCATGCAGCGTTGACCCGCACAGCCGGACATTGACGCGGTTACGTTGGTCGCGGTCATCGTTGGATTCGCGTCCGGCAATACGAAGAGGTGATTCTTTGCACCGCCAAGCGCGATGCAGCGTTTCAATGAATTAGTGCTACGTTGGTAAACGAGCTTCGCTACCTTGGTCGAGCCGACAAAGCTCACCGCCTCGATCCCAGCGTGATCGCAGATACCTTCGACGACTTCTTTTCCGCCGTTGATAATATTGAAAACGCCATCGGGAAGCCCCGACTCTTTCAGCAACTCGGCCATCCGTTGGCACGAAAGCGGCACAAGTTCCGATGGCTTCATTATCATCGTGTTGCCGAGCACAAGAGCATTCGGAATCGTCCAATTCGGCACCATCAGCGGAAAATTGAACGGCACGATCGAAGCGACAACGCCAAGCGGAAAATGTTCCGTCCGGCATTCAACGCCCTTAGAAACCTCAAGAATTTCACCCGAAACAAGCTGCGGCATCGAACACGCAAACTCGGTCAGCTCGATAGACTTTTCAACCTCAGCTTTCGCTTCGTCCCAGGTCTTTCCATTCTCTTCCGACACAAGCGCAGTCAATTCATCAACGTTTTCTTCCAACAGTTGGCGATACTTGAAAAATACCTGAACACGCTCCTTTATCGGCCGTGCGCTCCAAGATGCAAATGCTGCTTTCGCTGATTCGACCACCGAATTCAATTCATCGGCAGACGACATCGGCACCCGAGAAAGCAGATTCCCGTCGATCGGCGACGTAACATCCAAAAACTCCGTTGCGCCGTTCTCCGAAAACCGGCCGTCATAAAAATTCTTAACAACTTCGTACTTCATTTTAATTTTTGCCGCCGATCAATGAGATCTTGCG
>CAUJFK010000310.1 GCA_963169175.1 Acidobacteriota bacterium
GCAAACGCCTTCGACCTTTGGCGGCTTTGAATAAATATTGTATATCTCACCGCATACGGGGCAGGTCCGGCGTCCGGTCAGACGCTTAACCAACTCGTCTTTCGGAACATCGATCTCGATAGCCTGAATATCTTTTCCCCGTTCTTTAGCAAGTTCCTCAAGCTGTTCAGCCTGCACAGCCGTTCGCGGATAGCCATCCAGAACGTAGGTTCCGGCGGTATCCGGTTTCGAAGTTCGCTCACGGACGATGCGGTAAGTGACGTCATCCGAGATCAGCTTGCCCGACGCCATTATCTCCTGCACCTCACGTGCAAGCGGCGTGTCCTGCGTCTTCATCTCGCGGAATATATCGCCTGTTGATATCTGCGGAATGCCGCAACGCTCCTGCAGAAGTCTTGCCTGCGTTCCCTTCCCGGCTCCGGGAGCCCCTATTAATACAACGATCTTGCTCATTAGGTCTTTTCCCCACAGAGACACAAAGACACAGAGAGTCTTTGTGTCTCTGTGTCTTTGTGTCTCTGTGGTTCAATTTGTTATGTCCGCCGTCCTCGCAGTTGCGAGCCGGCGCCGAGGAAGCCCTCATAGTTCCTCATCACAAGCTGCGCCTCTATTTGAGAAACGGTATCCATCGCAACACCGACAATGATCAGCAGCGATGTACCGCCAAAGTAGAACTGGTAGCCAAGCCCTGTCGGGATCCAGCTCAATCCCGGCGTCGCGGTAAAGAACGCGTCCAGATTGTCGCCAATGAATGGGAGCCGTCCGACGCGGAATCCGCTAAGCAGTATCTGCGGAATGAACGCGACCAATGCGAGATAAATAGCACCGACCGTGGTCAGCCGCGTCAGAATTCGGTTAAGGTAATCGGCCGTCGGTGCACCTGGCCGGATGCCAGCGACAAAGCCGCCGTGCTTGCGAAGATTGTCGGCAACTTCGTCCGTGTTGAAAATGATCGTGATGTAAAAGAATGTGAACAAAACGATCAGCGATATAAATACCAGTTCGTAATACGGGTCGCCGCCGTGAAACGATTGGAAAAACGTGTATATCTTTGCCCACGTCGATGTCGTGTCGCCCTGTTGCGGCGGAAATGCGGCGAACAGCGTCTGCGGCATGGCCAGCACGGATGATGCAAAGATCACCGGAATAACGCCGCCCATGTTTATCTTCAACGGCAGGCTTGTTTCCTGGCCGGAGAATGTTTGATTTCCTACGCGCCGGCTGGCATAACTTATCGCAATATTTCGCCGCGCGGATTCGACATATACGATCAGTGCCGTCAGACCGACCATGACGATGACGAGGAAGATCACGCCAAGCGTCTGCATCGCATCTCCTGCTCCCACGCGCTCGGAGATCTGCATAACGGCGCCCGGCATGCCGATCACAATACCTGCAAAAATGAGCAGCGAAATACCGTTTCCAACCCCGCGTTCGGTGATCTGCTCGCCCAACCACATTACAAAGATCGTCCCGGTCGTCAGCGTTACAACGATCATCATCGTCGCTGACCACGTTTCAGGAATGATGCCGTTCTTGCTCAACCAGGTCGCGACAAAGAAGGTCTGGACAGCGCAAAGGACCACGGTCATGTAGCGTGTCCACTGGTTTAGCTTCTGGCGGCCGACCTCGCCTTCTTCCTGGATCTTCTTGACCGCCGGCGAAAGCACCGGAAGTAGCTGCATAATGATCGACGCCGTAATGTATGGCGTCACACCCAAGGCAAATACTGAAATGGTCCTGAAGTTTCCGCCCGAAAACAGATCGAGTACGCCAAGCAGCGTCCCGGCCACGTCCTGCCAAACCGCTTCCAGACGGACCTTATCAATGCCCGGCGCCGCAATATGTGCGCCCAAACGGTAAACCGCCAGAAGCCCGAGCGTAAATAGAATACGCTTCCGGAGCTCCGGGATCTTGAACATGTTCTGGACGGCGTTTAGAAACTGCTCCATAAAAATCCTGTGTTTCGAGTAGCTCCCGCCTGTTGAGGCCAGGTACTCAAAACTAAACCGCAGCTTTAGAGATCAGTGTAGCGGAACCACCGGCTCGTTCGATCTTGTCCTTGGCAGTTTTGGTAAACCGATGTGCCGAGATCTTCAACCCCTTTGAAACATCTCCGTTACCGAGGATAACAAGGTCATGCTTTGCCTTTTTGATCAGGCCGCGTTCATGCAGGACCTCAGGCGTAACCTCGTCACCGGCATTGAAACTTGCTTCGATCTTGGCCAGGCTGATCTCGATCCACTGCTTCTTGAAAATATTCGTGAACCCGCGCTTTGGCAGACGCCGCTGCAGAGGCATCTGGCCGCCTTCAAATCCAGGCCGGCTGCTGTAACCGGAACGCGATTTCTGCCCCTTGTGCCCGCGGCCCGCAGTTTTTCCGAGCCCCGAACCGGGCCCGCGGCCCACACGCTTTTTCTTATGCGTCGATCCGGGTGCGGGTTTTATGTTATTAAGTCCTAATGCCATTGTATTTCCTCTTTCAATAAGATCTTTAATGCAGAGACAGCGTCTCTCAGTTAAAATCCTATTCAACGATCCTCAGCAAATGGGGGATCTTTGCGACAATACCGCGTGTCGCCGCCGAATCCGGACGCGTGACAACCTGGTTCAGCTTCGTTATCCCGAGGTTGCGGACAATGTCCTTTTGCTTTTGCGAATAACCGATCGAACTCCGGTAATACTGGATCTTGATCGTCCCGCCGGTCGATTTTTCTGTGTTCTTAGCCATGATCTTTGGAACGCCGCCTTTTCAGCGGTCTGTTTTTGCCGGCGACTTGCCAGCTACTCCGCCTACACCAATTCCTCAACCTGCTTACCGCGAAGCCTTGCTACCTCGATCGGATCCTTCATCCGCATCAAGCCATTGAACGTGGCACGCACAACGTTATGGTTGTTGCTCGAACCAAGGATCTTCGTGCGGACGTTATGCACGCCCAGGCTCTGCAATACCAGGCGAACCGCTCCACCGGCGATAACACCTGTACCTTCTTCCGCGGGTTTGAGCAGCACACGGCCGGCACCATATTCGCCGATCAGCTCGTGCGGCAGCGTTCCGTTGATGAGCGGTACGCGGATCAGGCTGTTCTTTGCCGCCTCAACCGCTTTCTTGATCGCGTTCGGCACTTCCTTTGCCTTTCCGGTCCCAAAACCAACATGTCCCGCTTCGTCGCCGACGACGACCAATGCCGCGAACGACATATTCTTACCGCCCTTCACGACCTTCGTGACACGGTTGATCGAAATCAGCTGGTCCTTCAACAAAAGGCCGTTCGGAGAAATTCTTTGTTTATTCATTACCCTCTTCCTTTGCTGGCTTGCCCGCGGCTGCCTCGTTCTTGTTCAGTCCGGCCTCCCGCGTCGCGTCGAGCAAGGCTTTGACACGCCCGTGATATACATAGCCGCCGCGGTCAAACACAACATTCGATACGCCAGCAGCAAGAGCACGCTCGGCGATCACCTTGCCGATATTCTCGGCCGCGGCAATATTGCCTCCGGTTCCCGCAAATGCCTTCTCGGCGGTCGAGGCCGTCGCAAGCGTCTGGCCCGAATTGTCATCAATAACCTGGGCGTAGATGTGGTTCAGGCTGCGAAACACCGCCAATCTCGGCCGTTCAGCCGTGCCGCGAACTTTCTTGCGGATGCGGCTGTGTACGCCGCGTCGAATATCTGCTCTGCTTTTCTGTGCCATATCTCAATTTTGGATCTTGGATTGCCGATTGTGGATTTGAAATCTAAAATCCAGAATCTGCTTACTTGCCCGTCTTGCCCGGCTTTAGCTTATACTGCTTGGCCGCGTAGCGAACGCCCTTGCCTTTATATGCGTCGGGTTTACGCAGGCGGTTCAATTCCGCTGCCACCTGGCCGAGTTTCTGTTTGTCGATGCCGGTCAGCGTTATCGTCAACTGATACTGCGAAATTGACGTTTTTGCTCCGACGCGTTCGGCCTTAGCTTCAAGTCCGTCAGGAAGCGGGTATTCGATCGGGTGAGAATACCCAAGGGCGAATACGATCTTCTTGCCCTGAACGTCAGCCTTATAGCCCACACCAACAAGGTCAAGCTCGATCTTAAAGCCTTCGGTAACACCAACGACCGCATTGTTTGCCAACGCACGTGCCAAGCCGTGAAACGCCGCCAGATCGTCATTTGCCCGCTCAGCGACCAGCGTTCCGTCTTCCTGCTTGAATTTCACGCCGCCCGGGACCGGAGTGCTCAAGGTGCCCTTCGGGCCTTTGACCTCAAGCAGCGAATCGCTGATGTTAACGGTTACCCCGGCGGGGATCGTGATCGGTTTTTTTCCTACTCGTGACATAACTTTCCGATTTTGGATTTTGGATTGCCGATTTTGGATTCGCCTTATGCCACGAGGCAATCTAAAATCCAAAATCTAAAATCCAAAATCAACTAATAGACCTGGGCTAATATCTCGCCCCCGACATTTTCGGCCTTAGCCCGCTTACCGCTCATCAGGCCGCGCGAGGTCGAGATGATATTCACACCGTACCCGCCCAGCACCCGTGGAATCTCGCCGGCACCGACGTAAACGCGGCGGCCTGGACGCGAAACGCGTGCAAGGTGCGTGATCGATGATGTACCGCGCGAATCATATCGAAGGAAAACGCGGATCACATACTTCGGCCCTTCGCCCTTGGTCGAGTAGTTATTGATGTAGCCCTCTTCCTTCAGGATGCGGGCAACCTCGACCTTCAGCTTCGAACCAGGAATATCCACCCGCGGGTGATTTGCAGCGATCGCGTTGCGTATCCGCGTTAGCATGTCGGCTATTGGATCTGTCATTCTACTTAAACTCCGTCAATTGATCGCGGATCGTGGATTCGGGGATCTCGCATTCTCGAATGATCCGCATCCTCTTCCGTTCCGCATTTTCATACTCTTACAACGACTGCGTGTTATAGATTCAAAATCCAAAATCCGCAATCTCAAATCCCAATCGGCTCACCAGCTCGATTTCACAACACCCGGGATCTGACCCTCAAGCGACAATTCACGCAGGGCGATCCTCGAGATACCGAACTTCCTCAAATATCCGCGTGAACGGCCCGACTGCGAGCAGCGGTTTCGTACCCGGATCGGGCTTCCATCTCGCGGCATTTTCTGAAGCTTTATCACCGCCGCATCGACCTCTTCCGGGGTCGATCGCGGATTGTTGATGATCGCTTTCGCCGTCGATCGACGCTCGCGCCAAAGTGCCACTTTCCGCTTCCGATCGTTGTTCTTTACTACCTTACTGATCTTTGCCATATCTTTTTCTTCAACACGAAGATACTGAGACGCTCGTTTTGTTTAGAACCGATCAGCAGCGAGAAAACTCTCAAACACTCTGCGTCACTGCGTCTTAGCGTCAAAAACCTACTGCCTAAAGGGCATTCCCATCGATTTCAGCAGTGAGCGTGCCTGCTCATCCGTTTTCGCGGTCGTTACGATCGAGATATTCATCCCGCGCGTTTTATCGACCTTGTTAAAATCGATCTCCGGAAAAATGAGCTGTTCACGAACGCCAAGCGTATAATTTCCGCGGCCGTCAAACGCCTTGCGCGAAATGCCGCGGAAATCGCGTACACGCGGCAGAGCGATCGAGATCAGCCGGTCGAGAAACTCGTACATCCTGTCACCGCGAAGCGTGACCATCGTTCCAATGCTCATTCCCTGCCGCAGCTTGAATGCCGCGATCGATTTCTTGGCCTTAGTGATGACCGGTTTCTGTCCCGTGACCACTTTGAGCTCGTCCGAAGCCACATCGAGGACCTTAGCGTTGGCACTTGCCTCGCCGAGTCCCATATTGACTACGATCTTCTCGATCTTCGGGATGGCCATCGGGTTCTTGATGTCGAACTCTTTGGCCAGTGCCGGTGCGATCTCGTTCTTATACTTTTCTCTGAGTCTTGCCATTACTTTAAGTTTCCGGTTTCTATTTCCTTGTTTCGCATTCGTTCAATAGACCTGGAACCCGAAACCTGGAATAGGAACTTATTCTTCTGCTTCCCTGTCAGCTGCCGTCTTCTTCGGCTCCTTTGTGCCAAAAACATTCGGCAGCGGGACGATCTTTCCGCTTTTAGCCACGCGGACCTTGTTGCCGTCTCGGACCTCGATCTTCACACGTGTCGGCTTGCCGCTTTCCGGATCGATTAAGGCCACGTTCGACGCATCGACCCAGCCTTCCTGCTGGACGATCCCGCCTTCCCTATTCAACTGCGGAACCGGTTTGCGGTGACGCTTCTGAATATTGGCCCCTTCGACCTTGACCTTGCCATTCCGCGCATCGACCGCGATAACCCTGCCGCGATACGGCTGCCGCTTGCCCTGGCTGTCATACCGCGCATATTCCTTACCCGCGATAAATACAACCTGGTCGCCGCGCTTGATCTTGCTTGTGACTGTTCCTTTCTTTTCCGTCTTCATCTTCTTATTCTTTTTCTTTTCCTCTTATTCCTGTTAGTCCTCTTATCGGTAGTCAGAAAATCCGAACCACCAAAAAAGATGGCGAAGAGGAAAAAGAAACGACACCTAAATAACTTCCGGAGCCAAGCTCACGATCTTCATAAAATTCTTTTCACGAAGCTCACGTGCAACTGGTCCGAAGACGCGTGTACCGACGGGTGTTCCGTCGTCTTTGATAAGCACAGCAGCATTTTCGTCAAAGCGAATATAGCTGCCATCACGCCGGCGAACTTCCTTTCGTGTGCGCACAATAACGGCGTTATAAACCTTTCCCTTTTTCGCCGTGCCGTCCGGCGCAGCTTCCTTCACCGTCACCTTTATCTTGTCGCCGAGCCGAGCGATCTTTGACGTCGAGCCGCCGATCGGAGCGATCATCTCAACCCGTTTCGCCCCTGAATTATCCGCGACCGCCAAAGAGGTCTGCATCTGAATCATAAATTACCTCGTATTTTCGATCTGCGAATGTCGATCCTCAACCTTCACTCACTCGCAAATCGCGAATTGCAAATCGAAAACTACAACTCCGCCTTGTGCAGGATCTCTACCACGCGCCAACGCTTTTTCGCCGACAGCGGTCGCGTTTCGATGATGCGCACCTTATCGCCCACCTTTGCACCGAGATCGTCATGCGCCATGAATTTCTTTCGGCGGCGAACATATTTGCGATATGTTGGATGCTTGACCAATCGGTCCACACGAACGGTTACGGTCTTCGTCATCTTGTCCGAAGCGACCACTCCGATCTTTTCTGCCCGTTTATGAACGATCGCCTTTTTCTCGCTACCAGGACCGCTGACAATGTTTGCGACGGCCTCGGCCGCAGCGGCAACCGTTTCAACGACGGCATCGGCGACAGTCTCAACCGCGGATGCGACCGTATCGATCACACTCTCCGCCACGGTTGGCTCGCCGTCAACGGCGTCCGCCTTTTTCGTCGCCTGCTTCGGCTTTTTCTCGGCCGCGGTATCATCTGCAGCAGCCGTTTCGACCGTTTCCTCTACGCCTTCTTCTTTCTTCTTAGCCATTTTTCTTCACGTCCGACAGATCTCACGGCCTGTCATTCTTTGCCCGTCACAGTGAACAGGCAAATAGCCTGCTCTACGCCTTCGCTTTCTGGCCTAACAGCGTGTAAACCCGTGCCAATGTCTTCTTCTCACGCCGAATATCGGCCAGCGTGTTGCCTACGCCGAGTGAGCGGCGGAACTTAAGCCTGAACAGCGATTCTTTCAGTGCATCGGCCTGCTCTTTCAATTCATCAACGCTCATGTCGCGGAGTTGCTCTTTCTGTTCCTTGACCTTCATCTGTTAAACAACGCCTCCTTCAAGGTCCGCACGCGAGACGAACTTCGTCTTGATCGGCAGCTTCTGAGCGGCCAAAGCAAATGCTTCGCGGGCAAGTTCCATATCAACGCCCTGAATCTCATACAGCACCCGGCCCGGCTTGACGACCGCGACCCAGTGGTCAGGAGCACCTTTGCCCGAACCCATACGCGTTTCGGCAGGCTTGCGGGTGATCGGCTTGTCCGGAAACATCCTGATCCAGATCTTTCCCCCGCGTTTGACGTGACGCGTCATCGCGATACGTGCGGCCTCGATCTGACGGTCGGTGATCCAGCCCGCCTCCATTGCTTTCAGTCCGAAGTCACCGAAATCAAGGTTTTCGCCGCGCGTCGCTTTCCCGCGCATGCGTCCCTTCATCACTCTTCGGTGCTTGACCTTTTTCGGCATCAACATAAGAAATCCTCTCTCGTCCCTTGTCCACCGTCATTCGTCCTTCGTTATGAAAATCATTCGCCAGCAATTAAGGACAAATGACAAAGGACAAAAACATTATCGTCGATCGTCTCTTCTCGGCCGTCTGTCTCCTCGACCCGCTCCACGTTCGACCTTAACCTCGTTCACCGGGTCTGTAGTAGTGCCGCGGGCAAGTGCCGCGTTCGGGTCAAGGATCTCACCGCGATAGATCCAAACTTTTATACCGATGATACCGAAGGTAGTCAGTGCTTCCGCAAATCCATAATCGATATCGGCCCGCAGCGTGTGCAGCGGCAGGCGACCCTGCAGCGACCATTCGGTCCGCGCGATCTCGGCACCGTTCAAACGGCCAGAGACCATCACCTTGATCCCTTGCGCCCCAAAACGCTGCGATTCCTCCATCGTTTTTTTCATCGCACGGCGGAACGCGATACGTTTTTCAAGCTGCTGGGCGATCTTCTCGGCCTGAAGCTGAGCATTCAGCTCCGGATGCCGTATCTCCTGGATCGAAATAAGCACCTCGCGGCCCGTCTTGCGCGAAAGGTCCTCGCGGAGCTTTTCTATCTCGGCTCCTTTACGACCAATGATTATACCCGGACGCGCGGTGTAGATGATGATCTTCATCCGCGCGGCCGCACGCTCAATATCAATGTGCGATACGCCGCCGCCCGCGAATTTCTTCTTCAGCTCGCGCTTTAACGCCAGGTCTTCCGCCAGGTACTTGGCAAAATCATTCTTCGAGTACCAGTGCGAGTGCCAGTCCTTGTTATAACCGACCCTAAAACCGTAAGGATGAACTTTCTGTCCCATATCTTTCGGAACGCCGGCGTTCGGCCGGCGAGTATTGGCCGGCGAGACGCCGGCGTTCCAACTATTGCCTTTCCAATTCCTCGCTCGTATCCTGCATCTTCTTGTCCGCCGGCTTGGTTTCGTTCAAAGCCTCGGTCGTCTGCGTTTCGATATTCTTAGCATCTGCCACTTCGGTGTCGCCCTTTGCAGGCGTTTCGGCCGGAGTCGGGGGCTCAACCGCCGGAGTCTCGACATCTTCCGCCAACGGCTTTGCGGCTTTCTTCTCTTTCTTTGGGGCCTCGGCTTTCTTTGCCGCTGCCTTCGTTTTCGGAGCGCCTTCGGCGGCACGTTTTGCCTTCGCCGCTTCCGCCTTCAATTCCTTCTCGGTCTTCGGCCTTTCGTCGCTCGATACCTCGATGGTGATGTGGCAATAGTGACGCTGTTCGCGATAGGCACGGCCCTGCGGAGCGGGGCGCATGCGGCGTCGGTTCTTATGCGGGCCCATGTCAACGAAGCAGGTCTTAACCCACAGATCATCGGGATCGATCGCAATGTTCTCCTGCTCGGCCTGGTACGTCGCGTTCGCGATCGCCGACTGCAGCGTTTTTGCGATCGGATCGGCCGCACGCTTGTCCGTAAATTTCAGTATCGACAGGGCCTGCGAAACATTCCGCCCGCGGATCAGATCGATCACCAGCCGCGCCTTACGCGGGCTGCCCTTCAAATTTCGTGTTTTAGCTATCGCTTCCATGTTTCGATTTTGGATTTTGGATTTGCGATTTTGGATTCCGCGGACCGAGCTTTTCAATCCGAGATCCAAAACCTAAAATCCAAAACTATTTCCGTTTTGCCATCTTCTCCGCTTTCGTTCCCGGGTGCCCCTTGAACATTCGCGTTGGCGAAAACTCACCAAGTTTGTGGCCAACCATATTCTCGGTCACGAAAACCGGTATATGGCGTTTGCCGTTATGAACGCCAAAGGTCAATCCGACCATGTCCGGCGAGATCGTCGAACGACGCGACCAGGTCCTGATCGCCGGCGGCTTTTTCCCGCCATCCAGGATGCGCTGCAGGGTCTTCTGCACGCTAAGATCAATAAACGGCCCTTTTTTTAATGAACGTGGCATCTTTCAATTTCGGATTTAGGATTTTGGATTTTGGATTTCAATCCGCACTCCGCATTCCATGCTCCGCACTCCTATTTTCTCCTGCGGTCCTTCACGATCATATTCGTCGTGCGCTTATTCCGCCGCGTCTTGTAGCCGCGAGTCGGTTGCCCCCACGGGGTTACCGGGTTACGTCCGCCCGATGTCTTCCCTTCACCACCACCGTGCGGGTGATCGACCGGGTTCATGGCCACGCCGCGGACCTTCGGCCGTTTGCCCATCCACCGGCTGCGGCCAGCTTTTCCAAGCGAAACATTCTCATGCTCCGTGTTGCCCACCTGACCGACGGTCGCATAGCAAACCACGGGGACACGGCGAACTTCACCTGATGGCATTCGCAATTGAGCATGATCGCCATCCTTTGCCACTATCTGTGCAAATCCACCCGCCGAACGCACCATCTGCCCGCCTTTGCCCGGCCGAAGTTCGATGTTGTGGACCTCTGTTCCAAGCGGAATATTCTTGATCGGCAAAGCGTTACCTGGCAAAATATCAGCTTCTTCGCCGCTGAGGATCGAGGTTCCAACCTTGAGCCCAAGCGGGGCAAGAATATATCGCTTCTCACCGTCAAGATACGTGATCAACGCTATATGTGCAGAACGGTTCGGGTCGTACTCGATCTGCGAAACGCGTCCGGGAATGCCCGCCTTGTCGCGCTTGAAGTCGATCACTCGGTAAAAGCGCTTGTGGCCGCCGCCGCGCCGTCGGAGAGTTATCCGGCCATCGTTGTTTCGCCCCGAGATCCGCGTTTTTGGTTCAAGCAGCGACCGTTCTGGTTCTGCTCCCGGCGTCAGCTCGTTGCGGGTCAGATACGTCTGATACCGTCGTGCCGGCGATGTCGGTTTTAATCTCTTGATTCCCATATTCCGATGTCCATCAAAGTCCATCAAACTTTAGTTTGATGTCTTTTGCTCGACAAACTAAAGTTTGTCGGACTAGATCGCTTCGGCGTAATCCACCATCGGCTCGCCTTTCTTCAAAGTAACGTAGGCCTTTTTCCAATTCGGCCTTCTTCCGACCTGGCGACCGCGGCGTTTTTCCTTGCCTTCGTAATTGATCGTGCGGACCGCGGCTACTTTTACGTTAAAGATCTCTTCAACGGCCTGCTTGATGTCCTTTTTACCAGCCGTCTTCTCAACACGAAATGTAAGCACCTGACCCATTTTCCGGCCCGTATCTTCGCCATCCTGGTCGGTAGAATCCTCTTTCAGGATCACGCTCTTCTCGGTCACGACCGGCGATCTCAATATGTCCCAAACGCTAAATTTACTCATTTTCGCCAGCCTCCTCGCTCACCTCGGGCTTCTCTGCCTTGGCCTTCTTTGCGGGCTTCTCCGCCTCTGCCAGCGGGGCTGCTTCCTTTTTCGGCTTGGCCGCCGTTGGAGTTTCGCCTATTACTGCCTCAGCCACCGGTTTCTTTTTCGCCTTTGCTTCTTTCGCGGGAGCTTCGTCTTTTTCCTTTATGCCTTCACGTTTCGGATCAAGCAGTTCATTTAATTCAGCGATAGCCGACTTCGAGATAAGGAGCTTTTCGTGGTAAAGGATGTCGTAAATATTCAGCCCAAAGCTATTCGTCACCTTTGTCTTCTCAACATTTCGCGATGAAAGAATAAGATTTGCGTTATCGAGCGAATCAACGATCAGTGTTTTAACGGCCTTGCGCTTATCGTCAGAAAGCTGAAGGGCGACGACCGCTCCCAGAAAATCCTTTGTCTTCGGCCCGGCAAAACTGAATTCGTCAATCACAATCAGATTGCCTTCACGCAGACGTTCCGACAATGCCGACCGAAGTGCGCCGCGGCGCATCTTTTTCGGCATTTGGTACGACCAGTCGCGCGGCTGTGGGCCGTGAACATTGCCGCCGCCTTTCCAAAGCGGCGAACGAAGCGACGCGATACGAGCACGGCCCGTTCCCTTCTGCTTCCAAAGCTTCCGGCCTGATCCTGAAACGTTTCCGCGTGTTTTTGTTGCAGACGTTCCTTGGCGGCCGTTCGCCTGGTAATTGACAACAGCCGCGTGGATCAACGACTCGTTCAGCTCCGCGCCAAAAACAGCATCAAGCAGCTCAACATCGCCGACTTCCTTATTCTTCAAATTGCGAACCTTTACGGTAGGCATAATTCTCACTCCGTGAATTTGCGATTTCAGATTTGCGATTTTCTTGCCTTTCAATCCCAGATCGCCAAGTGAAATTCGCAAATCTTACATTAACTCTTTCTAACTACCACCAAACATCCGTTAGCTCCAGGTACCGCTCCGCGGACCATCAGCAGATTGTTCTCCGCATCGACACGAGCAACCGTAAGCCCCTTCACCGTCACCTGAGCGTCGCCCATGTGGCCGGATGACCGCGTGCCCTTGATAACACGCGACGGGTAGGCCGACTGCCCCATCGAACCTGGTGCGCGGACGTTCATTGAACCGTGCGATTCCGGGCCCCGGTGAAACTTGTGCCTTTTGATCGTACCGGCGAATCCGCGTCCCTTCGATTTTCCGACAACTTCTATCTTGTCGCCGTCAGCAAAAACGTCCACTTTGACCTGGTCGCCGACAGCCGCTTCAGGCTCACCGATCAGACGGATCTCTTTCAGGATCCGCGTCGGCGGCAACCCGCCGCCTGTCTTTTCAAAGTGACCGCGAAGCGGCTTTGAAACATTCTTCAGCTTGATAGCTTTGTCTTCGACCAGTCCAAGCTGGACAGCGTTATAGCCATCGCTTCCATTTGCACTCTTTGTCTGCACAACGACGCACGGCCCGGCTTTGATAACAGTGACCGGTGTAACCGTCCCGTCCTCAGCAAATAGCTGCGTCATGCCCAATTTTCTACCGATGATTCCGCTGATCATATTTCCTTTGTCCGACAAACTTTAGTTTGTCGCATCAACAAACTTGAGTTTGTTGGACATTATCCCTTGCCAAAAGCCTTGATCTCAACATCCACGCCCGCCGGCAGGTCAAGCTTCATCAGAGCATCGACCGTCTCGGCCGTCGGGTCAAGAATATCCATCAAGCGCTTGTGTGTCCTGATCTCGAATTGCTCACGCGACATTTTATCAACGTGCGGCGAACGAAGAACCGTCCACTTGTTCTTGATCGTCGGAAGCGGGATCGGCCCAGCGATCCTTGCACCCGTGCGCTTTGCCGTATCCACGATCTCCTGCGTCGATTGATCAAGAACGCGATGGTCGTAAGCCTTCAGCTTGATGCGAATTTTTTCGTTTAACATATCAATATGTCCAACAAACTTTAGTTTGTTGCAATTTCGACAAACTAAAGTTTGTCGGACTTTATTCCACTACTTCCGATACGGTACCGGCTCCGACTGTTCTGCCGCCTTCGCGGATAGCGAAACGGAGGCCTTTTTCCATTGCGATCGGGGCGATCAGTTCGATCTCCATCTGGATGTTGTCGCCCGGCATGACCATCTCGACTCCCGCCGGCAGGTGTGCAACACCCGTTACGTCCGTTGTTCTGAAGTAGAACTGCGGACGGTATCCGGTAAAGAACGGTGTATGGCGGCCGCCTTCTTCCTTGGTCAGAACATAGGCCTCGGCCTTGAATTTCGTGTGCGGCGTGATCGAACCCGGCTTGGCGATAACCTGTCCGCGTTCGATCTCTTTTCGCTCAACGCCTCTCAGCAGAAGCCCAACGTTGTCGCCGGCCATTCCTGAATCAAGCAGCTTCTTGAACATCTCGACGCCGGTTACGACCGAATTCCTCGTGTCCTTTATACCGACGATCTCGACCGGTTCGTTGACATTGATCTGGCCGCGTTCGATACGTCCTGTTGCGACCGTTCCGCGTCCCTGGATGGTGAAGATGTCTTCGACCGGCATAAGGAACGGTTTGTCCGTCTCGCGGGCAGGTGTCGGGATGTAATCGTCAACAGCCTGCATCAACTCGTCGATCTTTGGCTCCCAAGCCGCATCACCTTCCAGAGCTTTCAGTGCACTGCCCTGTACAACCGGAATATCGTCGCCCGGGAACTCATAGCTCGAGAGCAGCTCGCGAATCTCCATCTCGACCAGCTCAAGCAATTCCGCGTCATCGACCATATCGACCTTGTTCATGAACACGACCATCGCCGGAACGCCTACTTGTCTAGCCAGCAGGATGTGCTCGCGCGTCTGCGGCATCGGGCCGTCGGTCGCCGCAACCACAAGGATCGCTCCGTCCATCTGGGCCGCTCCGGTGATCATGTTCTTGACATAATCGGCGTGGCCCGGACAATCAACGTGTGCATAATGGCGGTTCGCCGTCTCATACTCAACGTGCGATGTCGCGATCGTGATACCGCGTGCCTTCTCTTCCGGCGCGTTATCAATTGAATCGAACGACCGAAACGTCATCTTCGGGTTGTGCTTCGACATCACCTTCGTGATGGCCGCCGTCAACGTCGTCTTCCCATGGTCCACGTGCCCGATCGTCCCAATATTCACATGCGGCTTTGACCGGTCAAATTTTTCCTTGCTCATCTCTTAGTCTCCTGATCTCAGATCTGAAATCTCAAATTTGAAATTAAAATACTTAACTGCTCGCTCCCTTTACCTTGGCGATTATCTCTTCCGCCACATTCCTCGGGGCTTCGGCATACCGCTCGAAGTGCATCGACGAAGTAGCCCTTCCCTGCGTGGCCGAGCGAAGATCGGTCGTATAACCAAACATTTCAGACAACGGCACAAAAGCCGTAACGACCGAAACGTTTCCCGGACGGGGCTCCATTTTTTCGATCTGCCCGCGGCGGCGGTTGAGGTCACCGTTGACAGCGCCCATATATTCTTCGGGTGTCACGACCTCGACCTTCATTATCGGTTCGAGCAAAACAGGCTTTGCCTTTTTAACGGCATCTTGAAATGCGAATGAGCCCGCAAGCTTGAACGAAATTTCGTCCGAGTCAACCTCGTGATACGAACCGAAAAGCAGCGTCGCCTTAATATCTACCAGTTCGTATCCGGCCAGAACGCCACGCTGCATCGCATCGCGGATTCCTTCCATCGTCGGCTTGATAAACTGACGTGGGATAGATCCGCCGGTGATCTTATCCTCAAAAACAAATCCTTCGCCTGGTGCCGGTTCGATCTCAAGCTCAACGTGGCCAAATTTACCGCGGCCGCCCGACTGCTTCTTATAGATCTCTTTGCCCGGCGCTCCCGTTGTTATCGTCTCACGATACGCCACCTGTGGTTTTCCGACGTTCGCTTCAACGCCAAACTCACGCTTCATCCGATCAACGATGATCTCAAGATGAAGTTCGCCCATTCCGGCGATGATCGTCTGGCC
This sequence comes from Acidobacteriota bacterium, assembly GCA_963169175.1. Lineage (GTDB taxonomy): Bacteria > Acidobacteriota > Blastocatellia > Pyrinomonadales > Pyrinomonadaceae > OLB17. The sequence goes on from CAUJFK010000310.1 coordinate 15,451, forward strand.
CGTCTCATGATCGGTATTGACCTGGAAGCTGGGGTCTTCCTGAGCAAGACGGCTAAGCGCGATGCCCATTTTGTCCTGGTCCTGACGCGTTTTTGGCTCGACCGCAACACGTACGACCGGATCAGGAAATTCCATCGACTCGAGAATGATCGGATGTGATTCATCCGAGATCGTGTCGCCGGTCGTCATGTTTTTCATGCCGCCGATCGCAACGATCTCCCCGGCCGAGGCGGTGTCCACATCTTCACGCTTGTTGGCGTGCATCAACATCAAGCGTCCGACGCGTTCCTTCGCGTTTTTGATCGTGTTCGTCACGTACGAACCAGAATTTACGGTTCCCGAATAAATTCTTACAAACGCAAGCTGGCCGAGATGCTTGTCAGCCATGAGCTTGAAAATAAGTCCTGAGAACGGAGCTTTTGCATCCGGTGGACGGCTTTCGGTCGCTCCTGTTTTTGGATTCTCACCGTCAATTGCGGGAATATCGAGCGGGCTTGGAAGGTAATCAACTACTGCATCCAGCAGCGTTTGTACACCCTTGTTCTTGAATGCCGAACCGGTCACGACCGGAACGATCTTCATCGCCAGCGTGCCCTTTCTAAGAGCGGCTCGGATCTCGGCCTCCGAGATCTCTTCGCCCTCAAGATATTTGACCATCAGGTCGTCGTCGATCGCTGAAACGGCTTCAACCAGTTTCTCGCGGGCTTCTTTCGCCGCATCGACCAGATCGGCCGGAATTTCCGTCGTCTCGTATTCGGCTCCCTTGGTCTCGTCATTCCAGATCAGGGCCTTCATCGCGATAAGATCGACGACGCCCTTAAGATGCTCTTCCAAACCGATCGGGATCTGCAAAGCCACGGCATTCGCACCCAAACGGGTCAGGATCGAATCAAAACTACGCTCGAACGATGCTCCCGCCCGATCCAATTTATTAATAAAGCAGATACGCGGAACGCCGTATTTATCGGCCTGCCGCCAAACCGTCTCAGACTGCGGCTCAACACCCGCGACGCCGTCAAACACAGCAACGGCCCCGTCGAGTACACGCAGGGACCGTTCAACTTCCATCGTAAAATCTACGTGGCCGGGCGTATCAATAATATTGATACGGTGCTCCTGGCTGTTGCGCTTCCAGAAACAGGTCGTTGCGGCGGACGTAATGGTAATGCCGCGCTCCTGTTCCTGCTCCATCCAGTCCATGGTCGCAGTGCCTTCATGCACCTCGCCGATCTTGTGCGAAACACCGGTGTAAAACAACACACGCTCAGTCGTCGTGGTCTTGCCCGCGTCAATGTGGGCCATGATCCCGATGTTTCTATATTTGTCTAAGCTAATGTTAGCCATATAATTTGTCCAACAAACTTCAGTTTGTTGAGCAGCGACAAACTAAAGTTTGTCGAACTAAAATCTATAGTGCGCGAACGCCTTGTTCGCTTCGGCCATACGGTGCACGTCCTCTTTCTTCTTCATCGCTCCGCCGCGGCCTGATCCTGAATCAAGCAACTCACCGACCAGCCGATCGGTCATCGTTTTTTCGCTCCGGTTGCGGGCGTTGGTAACGATCCAGCGAATGGCCAGTGTATTACGGCGGTCGCGTGAAACCTCAAGCGGCACCTGATAAGTAGCGCCGCCGATACGCCGCGACTTAACTTCCAGCGCGGGGGCCACCGAATCCAAAGCCTTCTTAAAAACTTTGAGCGGTTCTTCGCCTGTCTTTTCGGCAATCTTGTCCATCGCCCCGTAAAAGATCTGCTCGGCGGTCGTCTTTTTCCCAGCCCACATCATGCCGTTAATGAACTTCGTCACGATCGTGCTGTTAAAGATCGGATCCGGCAATATCTCGCGCCTTGCTGCAACTCTTCGTCTAGCCATATGTGTGGTCCAACAAACTCCAGTTTGTTGTGCCGCGACAAACTAAAGTTTGTCGGACATCAACTACTTCGCTCCCTTCGGCCTCTTAGCACCGTACTTCGACCGCGCCTGGTTCCTGTTCGCCACGCCTGAAGCATCAAGCGTTCCGCGGACGATGTGATAGCGCACACCCGGAAGGTCCTTTACACGGCCGCCGCGGATAAGCACGATCGAGTGCTCCTGCAGGTTGTGGCCGATACCGGGAATATACGTTGTTACTTCGATCTGATTCGTCAGACGAACGCGGGCAACTTTACGCAGGGCCGAGTTCGGCTTCTTCGGCGTCGATGTGTAAACCCTTGTACAAACGCCGCGCTTCTGCGGATTTGCCTGCAAAGCCGGGCTTGCGGTCTTGTACTTAACCCTCTCACGTCCTTTGCGAACTAACTGATTAATAGTCGGCATATCTCTTCTTTGGATCGCCGGCGTCCCGCCGGCCACTCATTTGCCAGCACGACGCTGGCGTTCCATCCATTTAAAAGCAAAACGAACGTCTCACCTGACTCTTGCTCGGAAACTCATTTCCGGCAGTTAGCTCAAGCAGCACAAGCTGGTTGAATTGGTGATTGATTATGTTCCCTAAAAGCTCAAACTTTGCTGTAGCGTGACGATCGAGAGGTGTTTCCTGCATAAGCCGTCACGCCAGTAAGGGCGTAATGCTCAACCGATTTCTTTGCCGGGCGGCCGCGATGATCGACGCCCTTGACGCTACAATTCCTGTCAAAGCTTTCAAAAATCTCCTGACCCGGTTCGTCGCCAAACCCCGCAACAGCCCAGACCCCAAAGTCCGAAACTTTAGATATTATAAATTCCGGCCTGGTGTGTCAAGTGGCGGGCGCAGGAATGCCAGCGTCTCCGTGGCAACCCTATGCACTTTCCTGGTGGACCTCCGGTATCGTCGGAGCGGATGGCCGAGCTTTTTTCGAAGCTCGCCATGTCGCGATACCTTCACGGGTTAACCCGAGTATGCAGCGGCGGTTTAGGAAAAGGAGCATGAGCCATGCACGCGTGCCCAACTGCGGGAAGTAGATACCGCGGAAAAAGAGGCGTGCGACAAGGTGGCTGATGCGGGCCTGGATCGGTGCGTCAGGGATCGACCTTACGGCCTCGAGGTTGCGTTCAGGGCTGTAGGAACGTGACCATGCGGCGATGGTCTCGCGTCTCGCTTCTTCTATAGTCATCTTCGCCGGCTTATGGGCCATGACAAATTGTGCAAAATCGAGCCAATGCTTTGGCCGCTCAAGACGTCCCGACTTTTGCAAACGATCATATAGCGGCGTGGCCGGGAACGGCGTCAATTGGCCAAATACCGGCAAACCGGGTGCCCAGCTTTCTATTTCGTCAACCGTTCTGTCCCCGACGCCGACCGTGTCGTTGTCCATGCCGAAAATAAAGGACGTGATCGCATAGATATTCCGCCGGGCCAGCCCGTCTAGCACGGACTTATAGTTCGCCGGTTTCGAAAAATTTTTGTTAACGTCGGCCATGTTCGCCGGATCGATCGACTCCATGCCGATAAATACCCAGCGCCCGCCTGACTCAGCGATCAGATCGACCAGCTCCTCGTCCGCCAAAAGGTTAGCGCTGATCTGGGCCACCCACGGAAGTTCGGCCCCGGCGGCAATGACATCACGAAGCAGTGATTTGAGCCGCTTTTTATTTATCGCAAGATTGTCGTCAATAAAGAACACGGCCATCTGGCCCCGTTCCTTTTTGGCCCTTGCCTTCAACCGGAGAAGTTCGTTGACAACGCTTTCGTTGGTGCGGAACCGGATCGAATCGCCGAAAAATCCGGTCACGGTGCAGAACTCACACCCATATGGGCATCCGCGGCCGGTTTCGATCGGCACGACGAAGAATTTGCCCCAGCCGGCACCGAATTTGGAAAGGATAGGTTTCAGAAATTTCGGGACGAGGCTGAACTGCTCGAGGTCAAGCGTTTCCCACGGAATATGGGGATATTCCTGCAGGCCCGGCTTGATATCGTTCCCTTTCTCATCGTTCTCAGGCTGATAAACCTCTTTAAGCCGTCCGTTCGCTGCATCTTCAACTATCAGAGCCCATGTCGCGTCAGCCTCGCCAAGTGCGACAGCGTCGGCATGCCGCGGCCCGCCATCGCGGCCAAGTGCCTCATCAGGGCATTCGGTAACATGGGGCCCGCCCATTACGACCTTGATCCCGGCTTCACGTAATGCATCAGCAACTTGATAAGCACGCGCGACCATACGAGTCATTGACCCGATCCCGACCAGGCCAACATTCTCATCACGGCAGAACTGGACCAGCTCGCCGCGCGACATCGCTTTCGCGTTCCCGTCGATCAGCACCACTTCATGCCCTTCAGGCGTGAGTGCCTGAAGCAGGAACATCCAAAGATGCGGCATGAAATTGCGCGTCACCCCGTTGTCCGGGTTATAGAGCAATATTTTCATTCTTGCGATGGGCCCCTAGGTCTTGGTGACCCCAAAACTAAGGAAAGGGGAGATCCACTCACGGCCCTTTATGCCGTATCACAGCTTAGACGGCTTCGGTAGCAGCTCCCGCAACACGGCGCGGAATGGGCTTTTCATAACCTTTCCGCGAAACCAGCGTTATCGAGCTAAGCTTTATCCGCCGTTTAGAACCGGCTGCGGCAGTATCCTCGGCGTCAGCAAAATCGTATTCAAGCGAATAGGTGAACTGGCCGGTCGCAAGCTTTTTGCATACGTCGTCAGCCAGATGAAATGTTATGGCGTCGGCATATTTGCCGAGGCTCTCGTCTACAAAGCCGAGCATCTCGCCAGCCGTGTTATCCAGAAAGACAGGCACATTCTCGACCGGTTCGCAGCGAACGTTCAATTCGCCCAAAACGTAGCGACGGGCCATTGTAACAGGATTATTAGCCATTGAGATACCTCCGGAAAACTATATTTGAAAATGAGGCCGCCGCCCGCGGCATTGGCCTCATGTTATTCGACCGCGGAAATTTACCAACCGGCTTTTCCGTAACCACCACGGTTGCCGCCGTAGCCGCCGCCACCGCCGCCGCCGCCGCGATTGCCGCCAAAGCCACCGCGTCCACCGCCGCCTCCGCCGCGGCTTTCCTGCGGCTTGGCCTCGTTGACCTTAAGCTGACGGCCATCCACTTCCTTGCCATTGAATTGATCGATCGCGTTGCTGCCTTCTTCCTTCGACGACATCTCGACGAATCCGAACCCGCGCGAGCGGCCCGTTTCACGATCCTCGATCACATTGGCCGACTGAACTGTGCCGACTCCACTGAACAGTTCAGTTAGATCGTCCGCAGTTGTGTTGAAAGAAAGATTTCCTACGTAAAGTTTCATTTGTCTATTTTCCTCGCCCGGCCGATCCGGGCATGCTGGAGAAGTTTCTGGATCGGGGCATTACGCAGGCAGCGTAAAAGACCGGATCTCGGATACTCAAAAAATTTCCTTGAGAGCCACTTCTACTATTCCAAATGGGGCCTGCTCTCTGACTTATCCGAAAACCGCTTAAGGCGAAGCGCGTCCATACCACGACGCGAGAGTAGGATCGATGATTAAGTGTTACATTCGCGGGCGCGAATAGCAAATCGGGGATCGACTTGGTACCAGGCCGTCCGGCCCAGATCGAGGCCCGCACAACAAACTGATCGGACTTCCCTATCACGGAAAACCAACGCTCCAACACGATCGCGTTTTCAAATTACCGTCAAAACGCTATCGATACAGAATTTTGGAGGGCGAGGTCGGGATGCTGTCCTACTTGCAAACTTCAGGCCGATTTCGAATTCGCAAGCTGGATACTGATCCAACTGTCATCGCCCACCACCCAGAGAATAACGCTCCGTTCGGACTTATTCTGTACAGGCCAATAAATACCAACTTCGTTAACGGCATTCCGATACGGCTCGCAGCTTTGCAAATAAACTGATCGGTAAGCACAATCTATTAAGAATGGAACCATCTCGCGAATCAGACATCTCGCTCCGGGTGCGAAACGTGACAAAACGGTTTGGTGAATTTACGGCCGTTGAGGACCTTAGCTTCGATATCCGCGCCGGCCGTGTATTCGGCTTTCTCGGCCCGAACGGCGCGGGAAAAACGACAACCATCCGAATGATCGTTGGAATAACCGTACCGGACGACG
>CAUJFK010000311.1 GCA_963169175.1 Acidobacteriota bacterium
CCGCAAATATTCCCCGATCTTTTTCGCGGCTTTAGACGACCGCAGCTACACGGTCATTGACGAGGCCGCCCGAGCGCTTGGAAAAGTGAAGGAACCAAAGGCTGTCGAACCGTTGTCGAAACTTGCCGTCACATCGTCATGGCGCGGACGCATTGCTATAGCCGGGTTGACCGGGTTGGCTATATTGGCCGACAAGCGGGCGTTTGACCTGGGGCTAAAACTTGCGAATGACACAACCCAGTTGCCCAGCGTGAGAACGGCCGCCGCGGCCCTCGTCGGAGCTGCAGGAAAGGGCGATGCGCGCGCCTTCCCGCTCGTGTTCGACCGTTTTAAGAAGGCGTACGAATCAGGCAACGCGGGTGACCTAATGGTCAGCCTGCGCGGGCTGATCACTATCGCCGACCCGCGGGGTCAGGAAGCCTTTGATATGTTGAAGGCCAAGTATAAGAATAATCCAGGGGCAATGGCAGCGATCGGGCAATATGAGGCCGAGTTCAAGGCGGCAATAAAGCAGTGATCGGGCCATGAATTTTTAGGCCGCTCAGGCGGAGAAAAGCCGCGGCATCAAATCAGGATGTCGCGGCTTTTGATGAATTGCACCGATGAACCGGGCCTGTGCACCCAGGATGTATCCTGCCTGATGCACAAGCATTAACGGTTAATTATAACTGCTGAGCGCCGTCGCTTCGTCTTCGTAAACGTCAAAGACCGTCAAAAGCTTGGTGATCGCCAGCAGGTCCTGGATCTTTTGGGTCAGATTAAGAAGCTTCAGCGTACCGCCTTCTTTATTTACGGCGGTGAAACTGGAGACCAGTTCGCCGATACCGCTTGAATCGATGTAGCCAACGCCGCCAAGATTCATCAGGATCTTGGTCTTGCCCTCGCCCAGCAGCCGACGGATCGCGTTGCGGAGTGCTACGCTGCCTTCGCCGATCGTGACCTTGCCATCAAGATCAAGGATCGTTACATCGCCTGCCTGGCGTTCAGAAATCGTGATATCAGCCATTTTTATCTCCTCTGTAGCAAATTGATTTTGGAAAAGTGGATTTTAGACAATCCTGAAAAAAAAGTCCAAGTACGAAAAGCGTATCGCCGATCAGCGAGGTGTCGCGGGCGTCACGCCAAAAGTCTCTCGTACAAATTATTACTGCCGTTTTCGCATTTTCACGACCATGCCGCCCCCCGCATGGTTGAACCATTCAACTTCGTCCATGAACGCTTTCATAAACAAAATGCCGCGGCCGGATGCCTTTAGCAGATTTGCCGGATCTGTCGGGTCAGGTATCTCTTCCGGATGAAAGCCCGGACCGAAATCACGAACTGATATCTCAAGAGCTTCTTCGGACAGCAGCAGGGTCAATTCGACATTTTTCTCAGCGTCAAACCTATTGCCGTGCTTCACTGCGTTTGCCACCGATTCACGCACGGCAAGATCGATCGCCGAAGCAAAATCATCGCCGAGGCCGTGGTCCTTGACGAACGATTCGGCGTGCATCGCCGCTTCATCAACGGATTCGATACGACTGGGTAATTTCAGTTCGCGGGTTTCAGACACAGTTTCGTTTGAGTGTAAGGTAAAGGTTAAGTTGTTCCGTGTCAAGACAAACCGTAACTATTCAGTCTAAAATGTTTGCTATGAAGGTCACTCGTGCCGCCGGGATCAATGGAGAATTGGTCCTGCCCGGCGATAAATCTATCTCGCATCGCGCCGCGATACTGTCCGCCTTGAGCGATGGCGAGGTATTGATAACTAATTTTGGGTCCAGCGTTGATTGTTCCGCAACAGTTGCCTGTTTACGTGAATTGGGAGTTCGGATCGCCGGTGACGGAAGCCGCCTTGAGGTCCACGGCGTCGGCAAGGACGGGCTGAAACAGCCAAAACGCGAGCTTAACTGTGAGAATAGCGGCACGACCATGCGGCTGATGTCCGGTGTGCTCGCCGGACAGAATATTGAATCGGTGCTCATTGGAGATGAATCGCTGCAGAAGCGGCCGATGAAACGCGTGATCGATCCTCTCGTCTCGATGGGTGCCGATGTTCACGGCGTCGATGGCCATGCTCCGATAACCATCAAAGGGAGGCGGCCGCTAAAGGCGATCGATTATGTGCCCGTTGCGGCGTCAGCCCAACTTAAGTCCTGTGTCCTCCTGGCCGGCCTGAACGCCGACGGCGAGACATCTGTATTGGAAAAAACCCCGACTCGCGACCATACCGAACGAATGCTAACCTGGCTCGGCGTTGAGGTTCACGAAACGCAGGCTGGCGATGGCAAACGCATTTCCCTGTCAGGCGATGCCCGGCTCACGGCCAAAGATATTTTGGTGCCGTCCGATCTTTCATCCGCTGCTTTCTTTATCGTCGCGGCCGGATTTCTTGCTGGTTCTGAGTTGAGAATGCCGGATGTCGGCACAAACGGCTCGCGGCTGGCGGTGGTAGATGTTCTAAAAAAGATCGGCGTCGATATTGAGATCTCGAACAAACGGCTCTCCTGCAACGAACCTGTGGCCGACCTGATAGTGCGGGGCCGGAGCCGCATATCGTCGGAAAACCATAATGTTCTAAGCGGGCCGATCATCGCGAACCTGATCGACGAGGTCCCCATCCTGGCGATAGCCGGAACACAGCTCGACGGCGGGCTTGAGATAAGGAACGCGGGCGAGTTGAGGATAAAGGAATCAGACCGCATTGCCGCGATCGTGTCCAATCTGAAAAGGATGGGTGCGAATGTCGAAGAGTTTGCGGACGGGTTCAAGGTCGAGCGGTCTCAGCTTAAAGGTGGGACGGTCGATTCCTTCGGCGACCACCGCATCGCTATGGCTTTTGCCGTCGCGGGCATGTTTGCCGACGGCGAGACCAAGATCGTCGGTGCAGAATGTGCCGCGGTATCATTCCCTGAATTTTTCGACGAACTGGCAAGGATAAAATACTAGCAATAGTGGCGAATTCCAATAATAACGACGAAGAACGGGTAAAGCGTGTTGCGTTGACCGGTTTCATGGGTGTCGGAAAGACAAGCATCGCCCGGCACCTTGCCCATTTGCTCCGCTGCGAGCGTCTTGACCTCGACATTTTTATCGAGACGAACGCGAAAAAGAGCGTCGGCCAGATAATCGATGCGCAAGGTATTGACGAATATCGACGCATCGAGACCGAGAATCTTAAGCTTGCGCTTGCACGGACCAGCGCCCGCATAATTTCGCTCGGCGGCGGAGCCTGGACGGTTGCCGAGAACCGGGACCTGATCCGCCATGAAGGAGTGACCAGCGTCTGGCTCAACGCTTCGTTCATGCACTGCTGGAACAACATTAGATTTTCCAAAAAGGAGCGTCCCTTGGCCCGCGACAAGGCGTCGGCGCGGCGATTGTTTGATGAAAGGAAAGATGTTTACGCTCTTGCCGACTGGCATTTTGTCGTCAAGCAGGACCTGACTTCCTTCGAAATTGCCCGTCAGATTGTGGACGAAGTTTTTTCCTGAAATTCATATTTACGGTTGAAAAATGTTCGGCGATGCATCACTATCTACGTGATACTTTTATTTGCACAACAGCCGCAACCTGAATTCTGGCAAAGTTTTGCAACGGATTTTCAGGTTTCTTGCGGCAAAAACTCGACACTGGGTCGAGCGATTTTACAATGTCTGTTCCAGGAGGAAAAATGAAAATTAAATTTTTAACGATCTTGAGTATCGCGATCGCTATGTTTGCCGTTGCCTGCGGCAAGAGCGACGCTGACCTGCAAAAAGCGGTGCAGGATAAACTGACCGCTGATAAGGTGACGGGCGTGACAGTTGTGGTCAAAGACGGCGTTGCCACCTTGAGTGGCGAAGTTGCTGACATAACGGTCAAAAGCAAGGCCGAAGCTTCGGCAAAGACGGTTGAGGGCATCAAGTCGGTCACGAACGATGTGAAAACAAAGCCGTTGCCGGTCGCCACACCCGCCGCTACCGATCCCGCCCTTACAGGCAAGCTCAACGAGGCAATGAAGAAAGCCGGCGTAACGGGCCTGACCATCGAAGTAGTTAATGGCAAGGCGACCATCAAAGGCGCAGTCCCGGCGGCCAAATATGCTGAAGTGATCAAGCTTATTAACGAAGCAGGGATCACAGGCTTTGAAAACCAGATCACAAAAGAAAACTAAACGAGGAGGAACTATCACATGTCAGTACAAGAAAAATACCAGTCACTTCTCGAACTTGCGAACCAGAATGGCACGACGTATGAACTGTCCGAAGGGAATGAAGGTACGCTTGTTGTAACCGGGACCGCTCCGGACGAAGCTGCAAAGCAGGCGCTCTGGGATGAATACAATCGACTCGATCCGGATTTTAAATCCGGCGATCTGATCCTTAATATCTCGACCGCGGCAGCTGCCGCCGGCGGTGGAATGCACACCTACACCGTTGAATCAGGCGACAACCTGACCAAGATCGGTAACAAATACGGCATTCAGTGGAAAGCCATCTGGGACCACAACCGCGACATCCTGAAAGATCCGGACAAGATCTATCCGGGACAGGAATTGAAGATCCCAATGTAATTGCGGATCATTCACAGTTGATGGGCCCGTCGTAACTTGGCGGGCCTATTCTTTTTCGAGCGCCTGGTGCAGTTTTGCAAAAAGTTCGACACTCGGCGACGCATACTGGTTTATCCAACGGTCGTAGATCTCGCGGATCGGCGCCACATCCAAATTGTTCCACCGAAACTTTCCTTTTTTCTGCACAAAGATCAGTCCCGCCTTTTCAAGCACGGCCAAGTGCTGCATTACGGTGCACCGGTCAAGCGGTTGTAGCGCTTCGCACAGTTCTCCGGTCGTTCGCGCCTCATCTTTCAAAAGATCAAGCAATTTGCGTCGGCGCCCGTCTGCCAGGGCTTTAAATACCAGATCAAGTGATTTGCTTCTTGACATGTTGTATTTTTATAACATATACTCATCGCCTAAATCAACAAACGAGGAGAGATCCGATGGACTTAAGATTTCAAGTACAAACAAAGATACAACGGCCGGTATCGGAGGTTTTCGATGCGGTTTACAACCCGGAAAAACTGAGCGGCTATTTTACGAATGGCGGCGCGAGCGCTCCGTTGGTCGAAGGAACAACGGTCGAGTGGGCGTTTGCGGACAATCCCGGTGACGAGAAGCTCAGGTTTCCCGTCATCGTAAAGAAGGTCGTTCCAAATGAACGGATAGAACTCGGCTGGGAGGGAGCAAAAGGACTCAATACTCACGTCGAGATGCAATTCGAGGCTGACGGCGACGATACGATTGTTCGCATAAGCGAAACGGGCTGGCGGGAAACGCAGTCCGACCTCAACAGTTCGTACCTGAATTGTTTCGGTTGGGGGCAGATGCTCTGCTGTCTAAAGGCTTATACCGAATACGGCATTGACCTGCGAAAGGGCGCGTACGAAGGGCTTTATAAGGCTTCTGAGCATCATGGAACTACGGCGGCCTAGACAGGGCGTGAACAATAGCGGGAAGGTGCGGAATCTGCTACATTTTCCCTAATGTCACTGGGAACCGACTTTGTGGTTATCGGCAGCGGTGTCGCGGGGTTGCGAGCGTCTATTGCATTGGCTGCATCGGGGGCAAATGTCACTGTCTTGACCAAGGACAAGGCGAGCGAATCGAACACGGAATATGCCCAGGGCGGCGTTGCTGTGGTGCTATCGGATGACGATAACGACGAACTGCACGAAGAGGACACGCTGGTCGCCGGTGCCGGCCTATGCGACCCCGAGGCCGTTGAAACACTGGTTACAGACGGCACCAAATACATCAAAGAGCTGATAGATTGGGGCATCGAATTCGACCGTGAGGGCGGCAAGCTTTCGTTTACGCAAGAGGCGGCCCATTCTCGCCGGAGAATTTTGCATGCCCATGGCGATTCGACCGGAAAGGAGATCGTCCGGTCACTGATCGCTCGCGCGGGCCGCGAAAAGCGCATCAATCTCCTGCCGTTTGCAAATACCGAGAGTTTGATAGTCGAAGGCGGACGATGCACAGGCGTGCAATTTCTCGATCCGATCCTGCGTGCCCCGCGCTCGATTCGGGCAAAGGCTGTCATCCTGTGTACGGGCGGGGCGGGCCAGCTTTACCAACATACGACAAACCCATCGGTCGCGACCGGTGACGGAATGGCGATGGCATATTTCGCCGGAGCGGAGATGGCGGACATGGAGTTTGTCCAATTTCACCCAACAGCCCTTAGCCTTGAAGGAGCGCCCAGATTCCTCCTCTCCGAAGCGATGCGCGGCGAAGGCGGCGTTCTGCGAAACGTCAAGGGCGAACGGTTCATGGGCGGGTACGACGAACGGCTTGAGATGGCCCCGCGCGATATTGTTTCGCGGTCGATAGTGGCCGAAATGCGGCGGACCGGGTCGAGAAATGTCTTTCTCGACATGACCGCGATCAACGGAGAATTTCTCAAAGAACGCTTTCCAAAGATCTACGAAACCTGCAAGTTCTACGGGCTTGATATAACGGCGGATCTGCTTCCGGTCTCGCCCGCCTCGCATTATTGCATGGGCGGCGTCCGGACCGACCTGCACGGCCGTTCAACGTTGCCAGGGCTTTACGCCGCGGGCGAGGTCAGCTGCACCGGCGTACACGGAGCAAACCGTCTGGCGTCAAATTCCCTGCTCGAAGGCCTCGTTTTTGGAGCACGTGCCGGTGAGGCCGCGGTCGCGGACGAGTCCGGCCCGGGTCGCGCGATCGCCGTGTCGGACGCCGGAAAGGTTGCGCGTCCTGATGAGATCACAACCCGCTCGACCGGCGGCAGCGAGATCTCGACGGCTGTTCGTAAACGCGTAAAGCGGGTAATGTGGGAACGCGTCGGCATTTTGCGCGACGGCGAGTCGCTCAGAAGGGCGATCACGGAATTCGATCACATTGCGTCGGCGAATTTGAGCACATCGTCGCGAAAGTTCGTCACCCTTGCAACGCTGGTCGCGAAGGCCGCCCTCTGGCGTGAAGAATCACGCGGTGCTCATTTTAGAACGGACTTTCCAGAACCCATCGAAGCCTGGCGCGTACATTCCGTGCAAAAACTTGGCGGATCGATCTTCCGGGCGGGCCGTATCGACCCCAATTCAGTATCAGCGACCTCCAATGCAGAAGCCCGCGCTTGAGCAAGGCCGTAATACTCAACATCCTCATCGCGCCCTCGCTCACGCGGCTGTGTCAAAACTGTCTTAAACTGCGGAGCAGTGGCGGAATGTAGCCACGGGTGGAGCAACGCGGAACCCGTGGTTTGTAGGAAAACGAGGCTCTAACCCACGTAGTGGGCGACAGAGGGGAATGTTATATCTATTGTTGTCAATAATTTAGCGAAACTCTGCCGCCCGTTGCACGGGCTTTGAGATTTAGGCTCGACCTAACCCCACGTTTCGCTTCGCTTCACGTGGGCTACAAATATGCCGCTGCTCCGCAGCTTTTTTAGGGTTTGACACTGCCTCTAACGTGCGGGTATAAGCAAAACTGATCGCCTCCGCGGATTCTGAAAAGATGATCTGGTTGGGTTATACTTTCGGCAAATTTTCCTGAAACGGGCTAAGAGAACTTTATGTCATTGAATGCTACAACCCTAAACCTGGCATCGATCGTCACGCACAATGCGAAACTCACCCCGGACAGAGAAGCCATCGTCTGGAAAGACGTCAGGATGACCTATGGCCAGCTTGACGCGATGATAAACAAGGTCGCTAATGCCTTGGTCGAAATGGGCATTGGACACGGCGACAAGGTCGCGCTGGATTGCCCAAACCTGCCATATTTTCCTATCGTGTATTACGCGATAATGAAGGCCGGGGCGGTCGTCGTTCCGATCTGCGTCCTGTTTACGCCACACGAGATCGAATTCCAGCTTCGTGATTCTGAAGCAAAGGCCGTTTTTGTGTTTGAAGGAACGCCTGAGATGCCAATGGGGCGCTCATGCAAAGAGGCGTTCGATAGTGTAGATTCATGCGAGCACCTCATTGTGCTGCCGCTCGAGTTGGCGGCGGCATCGCCATTTCCAGAACACAAAACACTTTCTCAACTGATCGCTATGCGGTCTGCCAAGTTTGAAACATATCCGACGGCACCCGACGATACGTGCGCCATCCTTTACACATCCGGCACGACCGGGCGGCCGAAAGGGGCCGAACTAACCCACCTGAACATCTATTCGAACGCGACGACCACATATCTTACGCATCTTCCGATGATAGATTTCACGGATGGCGAACAAAAGACCGTACTGATAACGCTTCCGTTGTTTCACACGACCGGGCAGACGGTCCAGATGAACACACACATCTATGGAGGCAGCCGCATTGTACTGCTTCCGCGATTTGAGCCGCAGGCAACGCTCGATGCGATGGTGGAAGAAAGGGTCAACTTTTGGGTCGGCGTGCCCACGATGTATTGGGCCATTCTCAAATTTGTGGACGAAACCGGCTACGACATCAGCAAGGTCAGAGAGAATATGAAAGTCTGCACCTCGGGCGGTGCGCCAATGCCTGTCGAGGTTATGAAGGCGTTCGAAGAAAAATTCGGTGTAAAGGTCCGCGAAGGTTACGGGCTGTCGGAAACTTCACCGCTCGCGACCTTCAATCACTTTGAGAAGCCGTCCAAACCCGGGACCGTCGGCCAGGCGATCTTTGGCGTTGAGGTCAGGTGTTTTGACGAAAATGACGCAGAGGTCCCGCACGGTGAGCGCGGCGAGATTGTGATACGCGGCACCAATGTGATGAAAGGCTACTACAAACGGCCCGACGCGACCGCCGAAGCATTTCGCGGTGGCTGGTTTCATACGGGCGATATTGGGATAATAGACGAAGACGGATATCTTGCGATCGTCGATAGAAAAAAGGATATGATCCTCCGCGGCGGCTATAACGTCTATCCGCGCGAGCTGGAAGAAATGATCATTACGCATCCGGCAGTTTCGCTCGTCGCCGTCATCGGTGTGCCGGACGACAGAATGGGCGAAGAGGTAAAGGCATATCTTGTTCTCAAGGAAGGTGCTCAGTTGTCCGACGCGGCATTTATTGAATGGTGCAAGGGAAAGTTCGCGGCGAATAAATATCCGAGGTATGTCGAGTTTCGCGATTCACTGCCGATCGGCAACACCGGAAAGATATCGAAGCTCGCATTGCGCGAGGAAATGGAGAAGCATTAGTGGCCTGTAACGGAGAATATGCAGGTAGTTGCCGTGCGATATTTCTACTTTGCGAACTCTGTGTTAGCGGTTTTTTAACACAAAGGGTACCAAGTTGAAGACACAAAGGGCACAAAAGTACTTGCGATCCAAGTGTGACTGACCACGATTCATTTGGCTTCTGCCGAATTTTAATTGAAGCGTTTGCGTTGTTGTAAATGTTAAGAGTTAAGCTATTGGCCGTATTCATCATCGCGGGGTTTGCCGTTTGGGGCTGTTCGAAAAAGAAAGAGTTCGTGATCGCCGAAAGCAAATCGTATGAGGCATCAATTTTTCGTCAGAACTGTGCCGTCTGCCATGGCCTTGAGGCCGAGGGGCGAACGCTGTCTGACGGGACCGTGATACCGAACCTGCGGAAAGGCGATTTTAAGTACAAAACGGACGACCAGATCTATCAGCACATCGCCGACGGCGGCAACGGCATGGTCCCATTCCGTAATCAATTGAGCGAACGCGAACTGCGAATGATGGTCGATTTCGTCCGGCGCGACCTGCGCAGGCAGTAGGTCGGAACTGTGCGCTTATGAAGGTCCTCATTACAGGTGCAAGCGGGCTGATCGGCAAGGCCCTCGAGCGGTCCTTTAAGGAAAAGGGCCGGAAAATGCTGCTTGCTTCGCGGAGTGCGGCGAAGGATGACAAGCATATCCAATGGAGCGCCGATACCGGTTTTGCTGACGACGACCTGCCGCGGCTTGAAGGTTTCGATGCCTTCATTCATCTTGCGGGCGAATCGATAAGTGCTCCGCTCCGATGGAGTGACGAAAAGAAAAAGGCCATTCGCGACAGTCGCGTGTTTGGAACGCGTACGATGATAGAGACGTTTGCCCGGCTTGAGCAGAAGCCTAAGGTTTTCATCTCCGGTTCCGCCATCGGCTTTTACGGCGACCGCGGCGATGATGTCATGACCGAAGCCAGTCCGGCGGGCGATACTTTTCTTGCCGAGGTTTGCAAGGAATGGGAGGCCGAATCGCGACGTGCCGAGGACATGGGCATCCGCACCGTTCTGCCGCGCACAGGAATAGTACTTTCCAAAGATGGCGGAGCGCTGGCAGCAATGCTGACACCTTTTAAGCTAGGCGTCGGCGGCGTAATAGGCAGCGGCAAACAGTGGATGAGCTGGATCTCGCTGGACGATGTCGTCGGAATTTTTAACTTCGTCCTCGAGAACGACAACATTCGCGGAGCGATCAATGTCGTCGCTCCAAATCCCGTGACGAACGAAGAGTTCACAAAAACGCTTGGCTCGGTCCTATACCGCCCCACGTTCCTTCCGCTTCCTGAGTTTGCGGTCAACCTGATCTTCGGCGAAATGGGCGACGCGTTGCTGATCGACTCAACCCATGTAGTGCCCAAACGATCGATAGACGCCGGCTATCAATTTAAGTTCACTCACTTGAAGCAGGCACTTGAAAGCGCATTGACGGAGCCGAAGGGTTAATCATCCGGCCTTACCATTAGATCCTGCTAGATAGCCGCATGAACGAAAACGAGACACGAATCGCCGCCCGCAACCTTTGCATCCATATCACGTTTTCGCGTCTGTATGCACGCATTGCTGCCCTGATTGCCATCGATCGTACCGAGCATCCCACTGATCGGGGGCATTTGATCATGGACGAGGCAGACATGTTTCCAGTCGTTCGAAGTGCTCTTTCGATAGAGAACAATATCCCCGCGTTCGAGCCTTGAGCCATTGTAACCAAAATCGCGATAATCCTGCTTTTTGAACTTTCCCGTGCTCGAGTCCTTGACGACTCCCATCGGATCGTAACCTGAGTAACGAAGTAATTGCACTGGCGTGGTATCCAACATTGCGTAGCTGATCGCACGTTGCGGTGACCACAGTACGGAGTTTTTGGGCCCGAACGGATTCGACACGGATTTGATGGAACACGCCTGCTCCCAGCACCAATAGGCGAAGGCTCCGCACCAGTCGTAATTGGCGGCAATGTTATAAACGCCGAACCCGTTCGATTGCGATGCGATAGCGCTGTTCATCTGGTCCTCAGCAATACGAATGACCGCATCGCGAAGAGAAAGTTTTTGCAGCTCGTCACGCAGGGCCGAGGTTACCTCACCCACAGATTTGCCCACTTGACGGTTCTGTTGGTCCGAAACCACACGGATCGTAAGCGGAGCGATCCAGTCCGATCCTTGAAAATAGGCGTGCATCACTGTCGTACCGAGCGCCTTTGCCTTAACATCGACGCGTCTAAGGATCTGCTGCTTTTCCCATCCGCTTAGCGCGGAATTGCCATGAAGCCCTTTGTCGTCGCCAGTCCCGACCGTGTGATCGAGGCAATCGTCGCCCTCGAAACTTACATCGAGGCCGTCGCCCGCGACAAGCGCAAAACTCGTTCGCTTGCCGAGTCCGATTACCTGCAGATTACGCTCGGCGTCGAAACCGGCCTGGTCCCATGCGTGAGCTTTACGCACATTGCTCATATTGACCTCCTTTTGCCTTGAAAAGACAACAAAGCAAACCGGCATCTGCCGGGTATTTCCCTAACCTTGCGGCAACAAATGAGTGACGCGAACCGCGGCCGCTTTTGCCGACATAAACGATCAGAAGCCTGGACCCGGAAAGACGTGAGGCTACGCCGCCTTAAGTTGAAGCTCCGAACAGGATCGGGCGAGATGGAGCGCAGTCGGACATGAATGGGGCGATCTGGAGGTTAAGAAGATATTCTCCGTCCGGTACTTCATCGGGAACGTAGATCAGTTCGGTAATGGTCCGTTCGATCTTTGTACCAGGTCTCACTTCGAAACTTCCTTCCGCAACATTCCAGAACGTGCGGTGATTGAGAAGTTTTCCTTCGTCGAAGATACGGTCGATGGACGGCAGGTCAACGAGCAGGTGATCGACGCCGAGTTCGACGATATATTGCATTGCGTCGATCGAGAAATAAGGCGGGATGTTCATCTCGCCATATGAGCGCGTCAGCTTGCTTTCGTCGTTTGGCAGCGTGCGGACAACGAGGGCACGCACATCGCCGTGTTCAGAGAAACTAGCCGCCGCCGCTCGCGGCCCTGACATCGCGGCGGCTTCCAGTGACTTGCGCGCTATCAGCAGGTGACCATCCGTTCCCTCCGGCACAACAGACACGAGCCGAGCCGGTATCAACGCGTCCTGCAGGCAGTCGAGGATAGAGGTCCGTTCGTTAAGGATGTGCCCGACGCACTCTGTGTGCGTGCCGTTGCAGTGTGGGGTGAACGTATATTGCTCAAAGTTACAGCTCCCGCCGCGTCGCGTATCGCCGACGAGCGTGCCGGATTCGCACGCCCGGGCTGTGGCCGGCCCGACGCCGTAAGCATTTGGCTGCGGGCCGTCAAAGCGGAGCGGGATGGATATATCTATCGGCGGCGCGAGGTCGTATTCGCGTGAGTTCAGCGTTATTTTCATTGGTCTGCGGTGACAGAATCGCATATCCGCGCGTGCGTTTTCAATCGCGGGCCTGCAATATCGCGGGCCGATGTATTAGGATAATAACTACGATCCAACATAGGCTTGAAAAAGGAGGGTTGTCATGGAACCTAGAATTAACGCAAAGGAAATTGGGCATGAGGCGTACAGGACGATGCTTGGGTTTTCGTCCTATTTGGCAAAGTGCACGATCGAAAAGAAGCTGCAGCATCTCATTGAGTTTCGCGTTTCGCAGATCAATCATTGTGCATATTGCCTTGACATGCATTCGAAGGACCTGCGGGCTGAGGGCGAGAGCGAGCAGCGTTTGTATATGATCAGCGCGTGGCGCGAGTCGCCCGTTTACACCGAGCGCGAGCGGGCGGCACTTGCGTGGGCCGAGGCGGTGACGGAGCTGCGGGACGGCGAGGTCTCGGATGCGGTCTATGACGCGGCGCGCAAGGAATTTAGTGATCAGGAACTGATCGACCTGACGATGGTCGTGCTCTCGATCAATAATTGGAATCGCCTCAACGTTGCGTTTCGCACCGAAGCGGGTGGATATCAGCCCGGCCAGTGGGTGTCGGCGGGCGGATAGGCGGCGGCGGGCGGATCAGGTGTTCAGGTTGCCGGAGCGAACCTTTTCGATCACATCGGCGAGGTCGATCTCGTCGGCCTCTCCTGCGTGTGAGCAAACTTCCATCAGGAATTTATCCTGCGCGTTGCCTTTCTCTTTCGCTTCGGCGTAGGGCAGGTCTTCGCGAAAGGTGACCATTGAATATTTAGAGAAGTAGTCGGGATAAGTGTGTTCGAGTTTTGGTTCCAGGGCGCGTTTGCGTTGGACAACG
>CAUJFK010000312.1 GCA_963169175.1 Acidobacteriota bacterium
AGGGTTCGTCAACGCGATCCTGCGCCGGGTGCCCACGGAGCCGCCGCCTTCAAACTTGTCTGACGACATCGAGCGTATATCGGTCGAAACATCACATCCGCGATGGCTGATCGAAAAATGGATCGGACAGTTCGGCGTCGAACAAGCGATCAGTCTTGCAGAAGCTAACAATACTGAACCAGCGAGGTCATTCAGGCTCACCACCCGTGCTCCCGCTGATCTCGAATTTGCCGGGGCAAGGCTGTCAGGCCTTGTTGCGGGCAGTTTTCTCGCCGATTCAACAACACCCGAAATGTCCGCCGCGTCGGCCAATGGCCTTATTTATTTTCAGGATGAAGGATCGCAGCTTGTCGCTGCTGCGGTCGATATTCCAGCCGGCGGCCGCTTTCTCGATGTATGTGCCGCTCCGGGAAGCAAGGTTACACAAATTGCTGCCCTAAACGGCGATGTTCTCGCGATCGCGGGTGAAATTCACTCGCGCCGGGCGCGGTTTCTGCTTGAAAATATTCGAGAGCAGGGAGTGACGCAAACGGAAGTGGTCCAATACGACGCCGAACAACCGATGCCCTTTGCGGATCAAAGTTTTGACACGGTGCTTGTCGATGCTCCGTGTACTGGCACCGGGACCATCCGTCACAATCCGGAGCTACGCTATTTTCTCGATCCCGGTGACACGGCGGAATTATCAAAGAAACAACGCCTTATATTGAGAAATGCATCCAAGCTCGTGAAGAATGGCGGATCGTTGATCTATTCGACCTGTTCGCTCGAGGTTGAAGAGAATGAACGGGTTGCGGCTGAATTCATTGTCACTGAACCCGGCTTTCGAAAAGTTCGGCCGCGTGTTCCCGCCAGGCTTATAACCGAAGCCGGTTTTGCAAGAACACGGCCCGATATCGACGGAATGGACGGGTTCTTCATTGCCGCGTTCGAGCGAACAGGGCAAAGTTGAATTTGTCTGTTTCCGGAATAATGCTAGACTTAAAAGTTGTTTTTTAGGAGTGTTCGCGAGTGGGATTTGTAAATACAGGAATTTCGGCGGTGGGCAAACTGGCGGCTGTTGCCGTTCTTTTGGCCGCGTTCCTTGGGTCGGCGGCAGGGGTGGTTTATATGTCCCTGTCCGGAAAGGAAATAACGGTACCCGAGATTACGGGAAAGGACTTTTTCGAGAGTGAAAAAGAACTTGCCGCACTTGGCCTTAAGATAAAAAAGCGGGCCGCTCGCTCAAGTACCGAGCAGATAAACACGGTTCTCGAACAGGCCCCGAAGGCCGGCGAGACCGTAAAGTCGGGCCAACTTATCTTTGTCGTTGTCAGCAAGGCCGGTGTTGAAGGCGACGAAACGCCCAAATCCTTGATCAAGGACCTGGAGACTGATGACACCAAGACGATCGAGGACATGATCTCGGACAAGCCCAAAAAGTCCAGATCGAACTCAAACACAAACACGAAGAAAAAAGCTGACACTACCCGCGATGTCAACACGGATGTTTCAAACTCAGATTCTGAACCTGACGAGAAATCGACCACAAAATCTGGAGATACAGACAAGGATAAAAAAGATACGGATCAACCAAAGGAGCCTGCTGAAAAGGGCAACAAGAACACCTCTACGGGCCCTGCTCCGAAACAGCCTGCTTCGACCGTCAAGCCCGCGGCAGGCGAAACCCGAAAGAGAGTTCAGCCAAAACCGTAGCGTCGTGCGTGCAACCGGGGCCGAAATGCCTGCAACAAAGTGAGGGAACAGAGCAGAATGTTTGAAATTGCCCCATCCATCTTGTCCGCTGATTTTGCGCGTTTGGCGGATGAGATCAAGGCTGTTGAGGAAGGCGGGGCCACCGTGCTCCACGTCGATGTGATGGACGGTCATTTTGTGCCGAACATCACGATCGGCCTGCCGGTTGTCCGTTCGCTTAGAAAAGCGACGCAGATGACGATCGATTGTCATTTGATGATCACCGATCCCGGCACTTATGCTGAGCAGTTTGTTAAAGCCGGGGCCGATATGGTCTCCGTGCACGTTGAGGCAGATGCTCATTTGCACCGGACACTTTCGTCAATTCGTGCGGCCGGGGCCAGGGCGGGCATAGCAATAAACCCGGCCACGCCGCTCAATGTGTTGGATGAAGCACTGCGGTTTGCGGATTTTGTTTTGATAATGTCCGTCAATCCCGGTTTCGGCGGACAAGCTTTTATACCGACATCGGTCGAAAAGGTCCGTCGTCTGCGTCAGATGATAGAAAGCCGCGGGCTCTCGACACAGATAGAGATCGACGGCGGTATCGATGCTGGCAATATTCTTGAGGTAGTTGAGGCGGGGGCCGATATTTTAGTTGCCGGTTCGGCCGTTTACGGAAAGCCGTCGCCGGCCGAGGCCGTTCGAGAATTGATCGAGAAAGGAACAGTTTGGGTATGATCGATGAAGTTATGAATTATTTAAAGCCGAAGGGTTTTGCGGCGGTCGCATTTGTCATTGCGGCGTTTGTGACAACGGGTGTCGCACAGGTAAAGCCAAGCGATGGTTCGCCGTCAACGCGGCTTGAGGTAATGAGACAAAAGCTCGAGACGATTCGCCGTTCGGCCACAAGTTCTGCTTCGGTCTTGAAGGAAGAGAACACCGACAAGGCGACGAAGGACGACAAGGCAAATGCCGATACACCTCTTGCCCGCCTGCTTTCGATCGAAAAGGAGGCGTCACGGCTTCAGTCGGATGTGAATAGTCTCCGTGCCAAATTGGATCGTTCCGAGAAGTACGAAGCCAGCGAGATCGATCAGCTTGAGGCATCGGTTGGTGACCTCCAGGTGCGGGCCGACGCGGTCTTGGTCGAGACGGCCAATGCCCGGGCCAATCCGGAATCGATGGTCGGAAAGCCTCGCGAGAAAAAGAAAAAGAAAAAATTCTTGGGTATCTTTGGCGGTGGCGGGCCGGATGAATATGAAGAATTGATCGGTGCCGTCACGCCGGGGCGCGACCGCGAGCTTTTCATTGTCGCTACCCGTGAAGTACGAAAGAAGAATTTCGATGTCGGGCGGCTTCTTTTCCAGACGATCATTACTACATATCCCGATTCGCCCTATCTGCCGATGGCAAAGTTGGCGGTTGCGGATTCATTTTATCTTGAAGGTTCGACCAGTGCCCTTATTCAGGCCATTGCCGCCTATCAGGATTGGCTAACCTTCTTTCCGACCCATCCATTGGCCGATCGCGTCGTGCTGAAAATTGCTGAATCCGAAATGCGCCAGATCGGGCTCCCGGACCGTGATGCGACCAGGGCAAAACGCGCCGAGATCAAACTAAAAGCGCTGCTTCAGCAATACCCAAACTCGATCCTGGCCGGTGAGGCGCAGAAGCGCCTGGTAGAAGTTCAGGACAATCTTGGCCTGCATAATCTGTACATCGCAAATTATTACTATACTCAGTCGGTCGAACAGGGAAAAAGCGGGTTGAAGGGTTCGCAGTCACGTTACCGCGAAATTCTTGATAAATATCCGAATTTTACCTTTATGGATGAAGCTCTTTACAAGCTTGCGAATACCTATCTGGTAGAAGAGGAAACCGACCAGGCCGCCCGTTATTTTCAGCGGATCATTCGTGATTTCCCGAATAGCGAATGGGTAGAAAAGTCGAAAGAGCAGCTCAAGTTGATCGGGGCCGAGATTCCTGAGGCCGACCCGACGCGGGCAAGTGTGGTGGCACCCGAAAAGGCATCGTTCTTTGCCAATTTTAAGAACCAGCTCTTCGGTATCTATCCGATGACCATCGACAAGAATGGCGTTTTGATGACAAGCAAGTTTGATGAAGAGAAGTTTGAGATGATCGATCAGATCATTGAAAACCAGGGTGATATCCTTGTCAATCAGATCCCGCAGGCCCTGACGACGGTAATCTCGCAGCGGCAGGCATCGGCTCAGCCAAAAACGACGACCGGGCCGCCGGAAAAAAAGCCGTAGCTGATGTGTACGGACAGCTTCCAATAAAAAGCGGTTCGATTCGGGCCGCTTTTTTGCGTAGTATGTAGTGGACTGTAACAGTTGGATCGCAAGTACTTTTGTGCTCTTTGTGTCTTCAACCTGGTGAGCTTTGTGTTAAGAAAAACCGTTAACACAAAGGCCTCAAAGGGAGGACTCAAAGTTCGCGAAGGAAGAAGAGAACGGCTAGAACGACTTCCAACTTATCTGTTACGATCCACTAGTCAGTGGCCATTTTCTTATGACAAAGTCATTTTTATTCTGCGCGGTTTTGTTGGCGACCGTACCATGCATCGATACTGCCGCGGCCCAGTCTCCGACGCCGGAGCCGCCGTTTGTACAGCCGCCGTCCGATAACCGCGTGCGGCGCGAACAAGCGCTCGCCAAGTTGTTCGAAGGCCAGAGATATATGTGGAAGCTCCAACGGATGCAGTCGCAGGCTGGACGCACAGGTCAGCGAAAGCTTGCAAAAGATGCATTCGAAGCGTCGGTTACGCTCGACCCGACCCTTGCTGAAGCGCATACGGCGCTTTCGCAGCTTGCGGTGGCGGTGCCGCCGCGTGATATTGAAGAAGGCATTCGCCAGGCGGAACTTGCAGTAAAGGCCGACCGGCAGAACATCGGCGGCCACCGAATGCTCGCCCGCCTTTACACGGCAAAGAGCCGGTTGAACAGCGGAACTCTTGAAAGCCCTTTTGCCGATAAGGCCCGGGCCGAATGGCGTGAAGTTGCCCGGCTCGACCCTAGAAACGCCGAAGCCTGGGCATTTCTCGCGGCCTTTGCGGAAGCACGCAATAACCTCAATGAACAGATCGATGCGTTGGGAGAATGGGTAGCGGCCTTTTCGCCGACGGATGTCGGTTTTTATGAAGGCACCATGGGCGGATCGAGTCTATCCCCGGAAACGGCCAATCTAAAACTAGCATCCGCATTCACCAAGGCTGGAAAACCCGGCGAGGCCGCGGCGATCCTGAGTGACGTCATCGCGGATGACCCGGAAAATGCTGAGGCGATCACGTTACTAAGCGACATTGCCGGCTCGATCGATCCAGCGTCATCCGCGGCCGCCATCAGTGCTCTGCAGCAGGCGATCTATGCTAATCCGAAGAACGTTTCGCTTATCGACACGCTCGCACGGTTACAGGGCCGTGTCGGACACTTTGACGAAGCGGTCGCACTGCTGAAGGCCGGTATCGCAACGCTGGCTAGTGGTGAGGCCCGCGCCGCCTCGACTCTCGCTGTTTCGCTTTCTGATCTCTATCTAAAGAAAGACAGGTACGCCGACACCGCGGCGGCCCTTGAAAATGCGCTTACCCTGCGATCCATCCCGGCG
>CAUJFK010000313.1 GCA_963169175.1 Acidobacteriota bacterium
GCTGAACCTGTCGGCCAGAACGAACATCCCGTTCTGGATGCCGACACAGAACGCACCAGTGATGGACGCCCTGCTAAGCCTCGCATTTAGCCTGGCCAGCAGCACCGAAACCGCCCGGAACTAGCCCAGTTCCGGCATTGACCAGAAAAGAGGCCGCCCCTGGTGACGGCCTCTTTTCCCATATTGACCGCCTCCCAACGTCCTATTCCGACCACGAAAGTTTTTTTGCGTTTTATTGACTTCGGCCGATCACCGCTTTAGGCTTGTTCCACGGGCCAGAATTCAAAGTATTGGAGAGAATCATGAAACTCTTAGGATATGTGCTGTTTATTTGCATTGCGGCCATGGTCGCGGCATCTTCGGTCACATTTGTTGTGCGGTCGCAGACAGGCCCGGCTGTCACGCTCCAACCATTTGTTTCGGGGTTGTCGTCACCGGTCCTGGTCACGAACGCCCGAGACGGCAGCCAGCGCGTATTCATCGTTCAACAGGGCGGCATAATCAAGGTCGTCCAGCCGGGTGCAAGCACCGTAACGGATTTTATGAGTATCACATCAAAGGTCCTGTCCGGCGGCGAGCGCGGTTTGCTTGGCCTGACGTTTCATCCAAACTTTGCGAACAACAGCTATTTTTTTGTTAACTACACACGGACCATTGATGGTGCGACCGTTGTTTCGCGGTTCACCGCCACGGATAACAATACGGTGGGCGACCCCAACAGCGAACAAATTTTGCTTGTCATCCTTCAGCCGTTCACAAACCACAAGGGCGGAACCATAGAATTTCGAAACGATGACGGCGTAGATAATCTATACATTGGTATGGGTGACGGCGGGTCGAGCAACGACCCTGGGAATAGGGCACAGGATATAAACAACCTTTTGGGCAAATTCCTAAGGATTACGCCGAACCTTGCCCAAAATCCCGCACCCGCATATACCGTCCCTGCTGATAATCCGTATGTCGGTATAACCGGAGCCGATGAGATCTATGCCGTCGGCCTAAGGAATCCTTACCGCTGGTCTTTTGACCGCGGTGGAATCCGGCAGCTTTGGGTCGGCGATGTCGGCCAAGGGTCGATAGAAGAGGTTGATCATATCGATCGCGGCGGCAATTACGGCTGGCGTGTTTACGAGGGGACACAGTGTACAGGAAACGACCCCAGCCTCTGCACGCCGTCGAATTTCATACCACCGATCTTTGAATACAGCAGCGCATCACCAAGCGCTCGTTGCTCGGTGATCGGCGGTTTTGTTTATCGGGGAACACTGGGAACTCTGCCGACGGGAGCATACGCTTACGGTGATTACTGTACCGGTGAGATCCTCATGTGGAACGGCGGCCAGCCGGTGCCGTTGGCGGATGGGCCTGATTTTAACCTTTCTTCGTTTGGCGAAGATGAGGCTGGCGAACTTTACATCGCGAATCTTTCGCTCGGAACGGTGCAGAAGATAGTTGGCTCCACAGGTCCAACACCAACACCAACACCAACGCCAACACCAACACCAACACCAACACCAACACCAACACCAATACCAACACCAACACCAACACCGACAGCTACGCCAACGCCGAATCCCGGCGTATGCACGCCGTCGCTGATGGTGACAGAACTGATCCCGGGCAGCCTGAATGCGTTCAGTTCGATCACGGCGGGGCAGAATTCGGTAACGGTGGACGTAGCTAGCGGCGGGCCGGGGCTGCAAAGCTTTTCAGTGGTCAGTTCGACAAACGCAAATGTGACGATACCGAACTTTCCGTGGGGAACATTTGATCCGGTGATGGCGACATTTACGATTCCCGCAGGCGGCCAACCTGTTGACTTTACACTGCGGGCGTCATTGCGGCGATATGCCATTCTTATTCGTGCACAGTGTTCAGGAGGAGGGCCGACACCAACGCCAACACCGACGGCGACACCGACGGCGACACCAACTCCAACTCCAACACCTACGGCGACACCAACTCCGACACCTTCGCCCACGGCGACACCAACGCCCTCGCCTACGCCGGTCCCAACACCATCTCCGGGCGGGACGTGCACTCCGACGCTGACTGTTACCGAATCATTCCCAGGCGCGGATTTGGCGTTTGAGGCGATCACATCCGGACCAGGATCTGTCACTGTGAATGTAGCGGATAATACTGCGGGGCTGCAGAGTTTTACCGTTATCAGCGCTTCCAATGCGAATGTGACCATTCCACCATACTCGTTCGGAACGAAAGGCCCTGTAACCGCAATATTTACGCGTCCCAGCCTTTCGCAGCCTGTGGATATAACTTTCAGGGCCTCGACGCGGCCGTACTCCGTGATAGTTCGCGCCGTCTGTTCGGCGGCTACACTCGGATGGCAGGACAACGCGGTGTGGCCGTTACGGAACCTGGACCCATCATTTTGGATACCGGAACCGTTTGCCGCCGGCGCCACGATCTTCAGCTTGGCGGAAGAATGAACTGACAGATGCCTTGCTTGATGTGACTTGCGCCCAATTTGTGAAACGCGGCAAACCGTTTAGGCGTATAGCTCATCGACACCAACAGGCCTCGGCTGTTCAATTTCTATGAAGTTCATTCGTTTTTTCGCAATTTCGACGCTGGCTGCCTTTAATGCCTTTGCACAAACGGCTGCGGTTTTGCCAACAGTGCCCGAAACTGCAACGATCCGCGCGCAGGCATTCGAACAGGTTTGGACGACGGTAAATGACAAACATTATGACTCGACCTTCGGCGGCGTCGATTGGAAAAAGGTCAGGACAGCGTACGAGCCTAAGGCTCTTGCTCCGGGCCTATCGGACAGAGAATTTCACGACGTGCTTCGCCGGATGCTTGGCGAGCTGAAGCTTTCGCACTTTGGCATCTATCCGCCGACGGCTGAGGTGGTTGCGGCACAAACTGGCCGCGGCGTTACGGGCATCGATGTCCTTATGCTGGACGGTGTTCCCGTCATTAACCGTGTCGATGTCGGTTCACCAGCGGCGAAAGCCGGAGTTAGAACCGGCGAGATCCTTACGACGGTCGATGGGAAGCCGTGGAAAGAGATCGTCGCGCCGTTGGAAGCGTCGCTTGCCGCGCGAAAGGTAACCGCCGGCATACGCCTGATCCAGCTTGAACGAACGCTCGAAGCCACGATCAATTCCAAACCCGAAAGCACACTTTCGCTTGGCGTGCTTGATGCCGCCGATCAGCCGAAGATCTTCAAGATCATTCGCGCTCCGTTCACCGGCGAGATGTCGCAGGCCCTTGGGAATTTTCCGCCCCAGGAGGTTGTTTTCGACGCTCATCTGTTGCCGGAAAATGTCGGTTACATCCGATTTAATATGTGGGTGGTACCGCAGATGGCAAAGCTACGTAAGGCAGTTGCGGAGTTTGCCCACGCGCGGGCGATCATCGTCGATTTGCGCGGCAATCCAGGTGGTGTTGGCGGTATGGCCCCCGGATTGGCAGGCTTGCTGTTTAGTGAAAAGGCATCGCTTGGGTCAATGAGAACGCGGGGTGGCTCAATGGAGTTCGTTGCGTTTCCGCAACCCGATCCATTTACCGGAAAGGTGATCGTCTTGACCGATCACGGAACAGGCTCGACCAGTGAGGTTTTTGCCGCTGGTATGCAGGACACAGCCAGAGCAACCATCGTGGGCGAAACGACCGCCGGTGCCGTCCTTCCGTCTGTTTTCGAGAAGCTGCCGACAGGGTATTTATTTCAATACGCAATATCGGATTACCGGTCACCCAAAAATGTCCTGATCGAAGGCAGCGGCGTTGTTCCGGATGTTCAGATAAAACAAACCCGCGCCTCTCTGCTGGCCGGTGGCGACGCCCAGCTCGCGGCCGCGCTTAAACTTATTCCAGAATCCAAATTGGCGGCGGCCGGGCGATGACCTTGTCGAACAAGGGCTGCTATATTTTAGACATCATCAATATTGATCCTATGAAACGAAAATCAATACTATTTGCTGTAATATTCGCTACCCTCGTCTTTTCCGCATTTGGTCAGAAGGCTGAACCGGCCAAAGCCGCCAAGCGTCCTTCGGTGAACGAGATATTGGACAAATACGTTAAGGCCATCGGCGGCCGCGACGCTATTCAAAATCTCAAGAGCCGCACAGTTAAGGGCACGGTCGATCTGGTCCCGATGAACCTAAAGGGTACATTCGAATCCTATGCCGCGCCTGAGGCGAAAGGATTTTCAAAGCTGACCATTGCCGGCGTCGGCAACCTGCTTGAGGGCACGGACGGAAAAACGGCGTGGTCAATAAATCCCATTCAGGGCAGCCGCGAACGCACCGGTGCCGAATTGCTTCAGGCAAAGCTGCTAAATAATTTCTACCGTGATATCAATTTGGCCAAGCTCTTTCCGAAAATGGAATTGAAAGGGATCGAGAAGGTAGGTGAGCGTAATGCCTACGCGATTGTCGCCACCGCCGAGGGCCTCTCACCGGAGACCTGGTACTTCGATACGGAAACAAGTTTGATGCTGCGTTCGGACTTTATCGCGATCGCACCCGAAGGCAACCAGCCGATGACCAGTTATTACGAAGATCTTCGACCGGTGGATGGCGTGATGGTGGCCCACCGAATTCGGACACAGACACCGAGCTTTGAGATCATCCTGACCTCAACAGAAGTAAAGCATAACTTGCTGATCGACGATTCTAAATTCGCCAGGCCGAAGATATAAGGCTGCGGAGAACGCAGATCACCTGAGCCAGCAGCGAACGTTTTTCTATTCGTTTTCCGTCAATTCTTCACGCCGCGCAAGCAACCTTGCGGGGTGGTTTGTTATAACGGCTTTTAGGCCCAGTGAGCGGGCACGTTCTACCCAACGCGGATTATCGGCGGTCCAGATGGTTACGGGGATGCCGTGTGTGCGGGCCTTTTCCATCAGATTGCGTGTCGCCAGGGAATAGTGGACGGAAAGTTCGTTTGCGCCGTTCTCCACCGCTATCTCGACTAGGTGTTTGCGCTTTCGCAGAAGTGTCGGGACCCTTGGTGCGAAGAGGGCAGCGGTACGTACGCCAGGGGCGTGAGCGTGTACACGCGGAATGACGGCAAGCCTGAAGCTTTTGACTATGACCTGCGGTGCGATCCGCGAGTTCCTGACCTCATCACAAACGGCGACCGTCAGCGGGTCGAGGTCGCTTAGGCCGCATTTTAGCTCGACAAAGACCTCGCCTTTGAAATCACGCAGAAACTCCAGTGCGGCGGCAAGGGTTGGAATGTTCACCGAAGAATTCTCGCTCACACCTTGACCTGTGCTTTTGACGCGCGCCGCAAAGCTGTTTCCTACATCGATCGCTGCAAGTTCTTTCGATGTCAGGTCAGAAACGGCGAGATCGACCTTGTTCGTTCGCTTTAACGTTCGGTCATGAATGACCACCGGAACGCCGTCACGAGCCAGGCGGACATCAAACTCAATTCCGTCAGAGCCGGCGTCGATGGCCTTTCGAAATGCGGCTATAGTGTTTTCGGGGGCGGCGGCGCTTGCACCACGGTGTGCGATTATCAGCGGCCGGGAAACGGTTTCGATCATTAAGCCTCGGCGGTAGGTTTTTCAAGCAGGAAAATGGACTTTGACCACCCGATCGGCTCGGCAACAGGAAATTCGTGTTCGCTGACGATATTAAAATACTGCTGAGAGATCCGCCTTACATTTTTCATCGGGTGGAGCTTGAATTTGTAGAGAAACTCAAGGACCGACCCGACCAGGGACGGCTTCACCGGAATGAGGACCAGCCGGCCGCCCGGTTTAAGAACCCGCGAAAGTTCACGGAGGCCATCATCGAGTGAAACGTATTCAAGGACGCCGCACGTAAGTACCAGATCAAAGGTGTCGTCATCAAACGGAAGGCCAAGTACGTTTGACTGAACAGATGAAATGCGTTTCGAATCGACCTTCTTTTTTTCTTTTCTAAACTTGTCGCGGGCTATCTTAAGCGAGTTGATCGAGAGGTCCAGTGCGACCGTTTGCCGCGGCCTGAAGCCGGCGGACTGGAAACCGAGTGTAACTATACCAGTTCCGCTGCCGGCATCCAGAACGAATGAATCCGGCCCGATAGCAAGATCGAGCGAGCGGAGATATTTTGCAACCGAGGCACGATATCCGTTGACCTTTGACGCAAGATTTTGGACATCGGCGATCCGGTCATAAAAGCCCTGCGTCTTGGTTTTCTTGATGACCGCTCTCTTTGGCTTCATTCGCTATTTTTCCGCGAGCAGCTTTAGCATAAGCTGGCGAAGCTCCTCTATTCGTGTAGGGTTGGTACCGCTTTCGATATAGCGTATCACGCCTTTCCGGTCAATGAGAACCGTCGTCGGCAGGCCGGTTGCACCATAAAGGAACTGTGTTGTCTGGCCTTTGGAAACAACAAAATCGTACGGCAGGCCCCGGTCCTTCTTAAACCGCTTCAAAAACTCGATCTCGGCCGCCTCGTCCAGCGCTATGCCCTCACCAATTCCGTAGTAGCGAGTCATTCCAAGGATCACGAGGCCATCGGCCGCATAGTCCCGGTGCCATTCGGCAAGCGCCGGAAATGCATCGAAGCACGGGCCGCACCAGGTGGCCCAAAAATCAAGAAGCACGACCTTGCCGCGCAGCGAACGGACGCTTCGCGGAGAGCCCGGAAACCATTTGTCGATCGGAGCAAACTCGGGGGCAGCCTCGCCGAGAAGTTTGAACTGTAGCTCCCTGCTCTTTAGCTGCCGAATGGCAAGGTCCTGCGATTGTTTGGCCGGCAGATCTTTCGCGGCGGCGAGAAGGGCCGAGCGATACGTTTCCATCGCCAGCGGTTTTCGGCCGGTTTCGATAAGGTGAACAATGAGCTTGTCCACAGCATAGGCGTACATGCTCGCGGAACCTATGGAAG
This sequence comes from Acidobacteriota bacterium, assembly GCA_963169175.1. Lineage (GTDB taxonomy): Bacteria > Acidobacteriota > Blastocatellia > Pyrinomonadales > Pyrinomonadaceae > OLB17. The sequence continues at coordinate 6,861 of CAUJFK010000313.1, forward strand.
CTCCTGTGTTTCTCAGGTCCGTAAGCGCGGCGTCGGCTTCTTTCTCATTGCCCGCCGCCCGGCGGCTTTCGAAAAGCTGCATTGCGGCATCAAGCGTTTCGTCCAGGCCGCGCTGGCTTGGGCCGCTTTCCATCAGGACGGCTTTTGCCGCTCGATATGCTTCGGCCGCGTGGTCAGCAGCTTCGGGGAATTTTTTCTCCCTATGGAGAGCCTTTGCGAGTTCGATCTCCATACGTGCCCGATCGGCCAGCCTGATCGGCGTATTCTTGACGTACTCAGCGACCATGGCCGCGGCATCATCCAATCGGC
>CAUJFK010000314.1 GCA_963169175.1 Acidobacteriota bacterium
GTTCGAAGCCGGTCAGATCGTGGATCTCATCATAGAGCCGTTCCCAGCTTGATGCTCCGGCATAAGATTCATCGCCGCGCATTATCCCGGCCCATTGCTCGCTGCTCATCGCGGACGTGCCGCTATCGGTGAGGAGATCGATTATCACATGGCGGGAATGAAGCAGGAATGGATTGTAATGAGCTTCACTAATATATCCCGCACGTTCTTCTTCAGTGCTCATAAAGATCGGCTCAACTGATTTGATCTTAAAGGGTTCGATTATGGTCTTTGGCATATAAGGTATATTTATCCTAGAATAATCCTCGGCAAGCTGTGACACAAGTCACGGATGGCACTTTGCCGGTGCCGCTATATATCTCCGGATATCAACCGATAATGCCCGCCGGGTTTGCGGGTGCAACATACAAATGACGATAGAAAATACACGTTCATGGGCCGAACCATTCAAGATAAAAATGGTCGAGCTGCTAAAAATGACAACGCCTAAGCAGCGCGCAAAGGCGATAAAGGAAGCGGGCTATAACACCTTTTTGCTTAAGTCTGAGGACGTTTATATCGACCTGTTGACCGACAGCGGCACCTCGGCGATGAGCGACGCACAGTGGTCGGGGTTGATGCTCGGCGACGAGGCATATGCGGGCAGCAAAAACTTTTATCACCTCGAGGCCGCCGCGAAAAAGTATTACGGCTATAAATACATCATCCCAACACATCAGGGCCGCGGCGCCGAAAATCTTTTGTCGCAGGTGATGATAAAGAAGGGTGACATCATCCCGGGAAATATGTATTTCACGACGACGCGGCTTCATCAGGAACTTGCCGGCGGACGATTTGTTGACGTGATCATTGACGAAGCTCACGATCCGGAAAGCCTGCATCCGTTCAAGGGCGACATCGACATTGACAAGCTAACAGCTTTGGTCAAAAAGCACGGAGCCGGCCGAATTCCCTACATCTGCGTCGCCACCACGGTGAATATGGCCGGCGGCCAGCCGGTTAGTATGGGAAATCTAAAGGCGTTGCGCGAGTTTACGGCAAAATACGGCATCAAGATCATGCTCGATATGACGCGCATCGCCGAGAACGCATGGTTTATACAGCAGCGTGAAAAAGGCTATTCTCGGCGCAGCGTCGCAAGCCTGGTGAAAGAGATCTGCAGTTACACTGACGGCGCTACGTTTAGCGGCAAAAAGGATGCGTTGGTGAATATTGGCGGTTTCCTGGCGTTGAATGATAAGGAGAAATTTGAGGAAGCCAGCAATCTTGTGGTTGTTTACGAAGGGTTGCACACATACGGCGGTTTGGCCGGACGCGATATGGAAGCGCTGGCAATCGGTATCGTCGAATCGGTCCAGGACGACCACTTGGACGCGAGGATCGGGCAGGTCCTTTATCTCGGCAATCAGCTTATCGAACGCGGTATTCCGATCGTAAGGCCGGTCGGCGGGCATGGCATTTTTGTTGATGCAAAGAAATTCCTGCCGCATCTCAAACAGACAGAATTTCCGGCACAGGTGCTTGCCGCTGAACTATATGAGGACGCCGGAATCCGTGCGATGGAACGCGGCATCGTCTCGGCCGGACGCAATTCGAAAACCAGCGACCACTATTATCCAAAGCTCGAACTTGTAAGGCTGACAATTCCCCGCCGCGTTTATACCCAGGCACACATGGACGTCATCGCCGAATCCGTCGAACGCGTTTATAAACGCCGAGAGAAAATCCGCGGCCTCGAAATGATCTACGAACCCAAATATCTGCGGTTCTTTCAGGCGAGGTTCAGGAAAAAGTAGCTCGTTCGTTGGGGCAGTCCTTTTAGACAACAATAAGAGCGAAAAGCCAACGAGAGTGTTGAAGTTCATACTTCAGCACTCTCGTTCGCTTTTGGATCTTAACCGTACGGCGGACGCTGAAAGATCAGAAACAGTCGCGCGATTTGCCGTCTGTTATTTCTCGGCCTGAATCTTCTTTGCGACCTTCTGGACCTCATCCAGAACACGAAGGAGGTTACCGCTCCAGAGTTTTGAGATCTGTTTTTCGGTGTAGCCGCGGCGGACTAGTTCGAGTGTTACATTAAATGTTTCGGCCGCGCTGTCCCAGCCCTGGACGCCGCCGCCGCCATCGAAGTCAGACGAGATGCCGACGTGGTCTATCCCCATCTTTTTCACCAGATAGTCGATGTGATCTACAAAATCCTTGACATCAACATCAGGTACATCTTTAAGCTTTTCTTGAAGAACCGAGGCATTCCGGGTGCGAAAATCCGTGAACTTCTTCATATAGGCCGTGCGCTCGGCTTCCGGAAGGCGAAAGGCTTCGCCGCGAGGAAGTATCGTAAAGCCTTCCTTTGCGGCTATTTCACGTGTTATTTCAGTCGATTTGGCTGAACGGGCCTCGTTCTTCTTTCCATTCACATATGCACGGAATGCAACGGCCTGGACGACACCGCCGTTCTGCTTGATGAGTTCAAGTACTTCATCATCTATGTTGCGGCTGTGATCGGAGATCGCCCGTGCACCCGAATGAGACGCGATCACAGGAGCACGGCTAAGCTTGATCGCCTGGATATTCGATTCCTTTGACGGATGCGAAAGATCGATCATGATGCCCCATTTATTAAGCTCTACGATCGCCTTTTTGCCAAGGTCGCTAAGGCCGTTGTGCAGCCATTTGCCGTCTGCTTCGCCGGTGTTGGAATCGGCAAGCTGGCTATGGCCATTATGTGCAAGCGACATATATCGCGCACCGCGGTCTGCAAATTCTTTTATTCGGCCGAGGTCGGTGCCGATCGGGTAGCCGTTCTCAACGCCGATCATGGCAACAAGTTTGCCTTCCTTCACCAGGCGGCGAACGTCATTGGATGTCAGGGCAAGGCCGATGTCGTTCGGCGCAATCTTTTCGGTCAGGCGGTGAATCGCATCAAACTTGTCAATTGCATTTTTATAAGCCGCGGCATAACCCGCATCGGTCAGCGGACCCTGGCCCGTGTAAACGATCATCCACGAAACATCCAAACCGCCCTTACGCATTTTTGGAATATTTACCTGGTTCGGCAGGTCCTGGCTGTAATTTACCGCGTCGGTGAAGTTCGTCGTACTGATATCGTTGTGCGTGTCCAGCGTGATCACTTTCTCATGGATCTTTCGTGCTTTTGCGATCAATGCGGCGTCATCTGAAGTTGTTTGTGCACTCAGGGCAACAGGGCAAACGCTAAGAAGCAGCGCAAAGAAAATTAAGGCAGTAGTTGTACTTTTCATAATTCTCCGGAAAGGTGGATTTTGGGCCAAGAATGTTAGATTTACGCCACTTGCCGATTTTTACCTTAAGCTTGCTCGGCAGTCATAGGCAAAAGGCCAGAATTTGCCACACCGGCCTCACTCTTGTCACAGAATATTTCGGTCACTTTTCTAAAATGGTAACCCATAGCCGCGAGAGCAATTCCATTTCCCCAACTGCGCGGACAATGAACGGTAATGCAGAATAAATACTTCCAGAACTGAAAACGTTCGCGATCCCGCACTCCAAGTTCAAAGACTAATTTGCTGAAAGATCTGAAGACGCCAATGAGATCAACGCGTTCTAATTTGATTCTTATTGTACCGCTTTTGACCCGTGATAAACAATTCAAAGACCGCTGATAGAATTCCTTTGGACTGTAGATCTTTCGCAACAGGGCTTTATAGCCTTCAACCAGCGTTTCCCGATCCATCTTCGGAACGAAATTCAATGAACAGTCGGTATTATTTCCGCTGCTTTTATGCAAAAGCCTGCCTTCGCGCTCCAAACGCTTCCACAATTGCGTGTCTGGCAGCGCGGTCAATAGGCCCACCATCGCCAGTGGGATCGCACTGGCGCGAATAAAATTGATCTGCCGCTCGAATATATCTTCTGGGTCATTATCGAATCCTACGATGAAACCGGCCATCACCTCGATCCCGTAGCTTTGAATTTTTTTGACGGATTCAAGCAGATCGCGTTTTCTGTTTTGCCCTTTATTGGCTTCTACAAGACTCTCCACGATGGGCGTTTCAATTCCCAAAAAAACGCGGTGAAATCTGGCGGCTTCCATCAATTCAAGCAAAGCGTCGTCTTCGGCGAGGTTAACACTTGCTTCTGTCAAAAAGGCGAAAGGAAAATTACGACTCTCAGACCACCTGATCAGTTCTGGCAGGAACTTTCTTACCTCACGTTTGTTGCCAATAAAATTATCATCAACAATAAAGACGGTCCCGCGCCAACCGGCTACCCACAGAGCTTCCAATTCAGCTAACATTTGTTCACTTGATTTGGTCCGGGGAACGCGCCCATAGATCTCGATGATATCGCAAAACTCGCACGAAAATGGACAGCCTCGCGAAAACTGCACATTCATCGAAGAGTATCGGCTTATATCTATTAGATTGAGATCCGGTGGCGGTGTGAGCAAGATCGATGGCCGCTCGGATGCTTGATAGATGCGCTTCGGCGAGCCATTGGCCAAGTCGGCAATAAACTCGGGCAAGGTCGTTTCGGCTTCACCGATAAAAATGAAATCGGCATTCGGGACAAGATTGGCGCTCGTCGAAACGTACGGACCGCCAACTGCAACAGGCTTGCCAAGCTCGTTGCATAATTGTACGACTTCATCGAGAGATTCTTTCTGGACGATCATTGCGCTAAGAAATACCATGTCAGCCCATTCAATATCACTTTTGGACAATGGTTCGACATTCATATCAACCAAACGTCGCTCCCAATTCTCGGGCAACATTGCGGACACGGTTAAAAGTCCAAGAGGCGGAAATGCAGCTTTCTTACCGACAAATGACAACGCATGACGAAAACTCCAATAGGTTTCGGGGAAGATCGGGTAAACAAGCAAAATTTTCATGATCTGTTCTCGTTTGAAAAGTTAAAGGATGAACCTATGGACAGAAGATGCTATCTCCTTACAGTTGACTTCGACACAATGACTCTCAGTATAAAGGCGGTACGTCGGAGCAACTCTCGAAGCCTGCGCGTTGGCAAGTATTTTCCACGGCTCACTTTCACATTAACAGTCAATAGCGGAAGTACGGGTAAAAGTTATGTAATAGATGATCGGACGTACTGAAAATGAGCTCATTCATCGGCAATGCAGTTTGAACTACCCCTCGATGACAGGCGAGTCGCAGCAAAGGATTTGCTAACTCTGATGTTAGTGCGGTGCCCGCGTACGGGTTGAAAAAAGTTTGGATTTAGAAGATATTGTCGGTATGAGGTTCATATTTATTCTGCTCGCGGCCGCTTTTGCGTTGCCTGCGCTTGGCCAGGAAGCTAAAGCTCCGGCGAGCGAAAATCGGCCAACCGCCAATTGGTCAAAGCTTGGTCCGACCATCGAGGGGCCGCGCGGCTTTACGCTGAGCAGCTTAGGGATAAGGCTTAACCGGAATGCGCAGTATGAAATGTGGGTCAGGATCGTACCCAACGACGTCGGCTTATTTGTTCGCCGGTATGACCTTCCGAGGGGAACCCAATATGTGCAGCAGTATGCAACGGTGGATTGTGAAAAGAAAGTTTTGCTTTTGGAAAGAACGATCGCCTTTGACCATTCGCACAAGTCACTCGAAGGGCGGCTGACCGGGATAACGCCATCTTCGCGGAAGGACGCCGTAAAGCCCGGCTCGATCGGCGAGGCCTTGTTCAAATATGTGTGTAGCGACCCGAACTCTTTGCCAAAGGATGATAACGAATAGATCAGGTCCTTATCCTGGAAAGTAGAAAAATCCCAAGCAATGCGAATAGCAGCAATGGTCCCCAGATCGCGACCCGAGCGTCGAGCGTCCCGTTAAGGCCCAACTGCTCGAACACGCTTGTAACACCCATAAACAGCAGCCATAACCCGACCGCATATCCTGTTGTTGCCGCCTTCCCTGTTCGGCTTAAACTGAGAGCGAACGGTGCTGTAAACAGCGCTATTACGATGGGGAGAAACGCTGTCGAATACTTCTTCTGGAGCGCGACCTGGAAACTTCGCTGCTCGACCTCTGATTCGCTGTTTGCTGCCTGCTGTCTGGTCTCGCTTGAATTAAGATGGCTCGGCTTGGAGCGAATCTCCCCAAAGGGATTTTGATCCTCAGCCAATTCCATTCCCGTCTTCACGTTCGATCGGGCTATCCGGTCTTCACCCAGATCCAGTCGATCGCCCTCACTGGAGAATATGATCCGGTTTCGGTCCCATCTAGCCTGTTGAACGCGGTACACGGATTGCACTCTTGTGTTATCGCGAGCGAATTCATAGATCGTGAGGTTTTTTACGGAGCATACGCCGGAGCACGAGAGGTTTGGCCTCTGTGCGTTATCAGACGCATTATTGTCCAGCTCGAAAGAATAGATCCGGTAATCGTTCGCAACCCAGAGCTTTCCGGAGCGGTTTGCGGTCAGGCCGCGGCTTCGTATCTGAGTTCGGACCTCATCCTGTACCTGATTTGTCGTGGGTGCGATCCGCTCTTGTATCTGCCAATTGACAACTCCTAGAATCGTCATAAAGAAAAAGCACGGAAGTAACAGCCGATAAACACTTTGCCCCGCCGAGGTCCAGGTCACAATCTCATTCTGTCGCGACTTGAGAACGTAGGTAGTGAGTGTAGCGATCATCGCGGCCGACGGTGCAAGCTGAAGGTAGATAAACGGTATTAGGTAGAGCAAATACCGTGTAAGCAGGCCTATGCCATTATCGATAGTGCCGGCAAATTTCCAGAGTTCAAAAGCCGTAAAGATAAGGAACACCGTTCCAAAAAAGGCGAGCGAGAGGAAGTAAAACTTGATAAGATCGGCCGCGAGGTCGAAATCGCGAAGGCCGGTCGTAAGATCTCGAAGCAGATTCGGTGCCGAGAGGCCGCGCATTGACGGCTTCAGGGCCGACACCTTTTCCCGCAAGAGCTCGCTGATACGCCCTACCTTTGGAAAACGGCCCGACAGCAAAAGCCAGAGGATCACCGCGGCACTCGCAACCAGCGGAAACAGCGCCGCCGCCGTGACACCGATCTTTCCGGTACGCGCGAGCTGCTCGCCGAGGAAGGAAAGGAGATAGTACGCGATCAGCGCGACCAGCGCTGAAACTATCGCAAATCCCCTGCTCTTTCGGTTGTAGCGGAGTACCAGGGCCGCACCCAAAAGGCAAAAAAGCAACGGCGTGACAGAAAGCATTATCCGGCGCTGCCACAAAAGCCGGGCTTCGACCCGTTCGCGGCCGTCCTTGGACTTGGCGTAGTTTGAAAGGTCGGATAATCCCAACTCTTCGGGCGATAGTTCCCCGCTGTTGAGGCGTCCGACTATCTCAGACCTTTTTGTTTTTACAGCATAGCGGACCTCGCCGATCCGCTCGGAAAAGAACTTCTCTTCCCCGCCCGACGGTTGCGAAAAGGTGGTGCTGACCGCATCCTTAAGAACAAGCTCCGACCGGTCACCGGAATAATCTATACGGCCGCTGGACGACGTTATCAGACGCGTGGTGCCGGTATTTTCGTCGGCGTTGAATACAAAAATGTTCTTCCACGATCCCTTTTCAATGTCTCCCTGCTTAACATAGATCGTAAATCCCGCGACCTCGGTGTTAAATACACCCGGTTCGATCGGCGATTCGAGTTTATAGAGGGCGGTCCTGAGAGCTACCTGGCGGACAACACCGGCGGCCAGCGGCACTCCCTTTAGATTTACAAGAAACGCAAAACATGAAAGTACAATACCGAGTGCGATAATGGGCAGAAAGATGGAAAGATGACCGATCCCTGCGGCCTTGATAGCTACAAGTTCACTGTCTGCCTGCATTTTGGTGAGGCCGATGATGACCCCGACCAGGGCTGCCATTGGGCATGTGAACGCGATCACGTTTGGGATAAGCGCAAAACTAAGTTGCCAAACCAGGCTGGATGGGATGTTTGCACTAAAGAATATGTCCGAGAAGCGGCTTCCCTGCTGGACAAAAAGTACAACACTGAGCAGGAGCCAAGAGAACACGAAATACGGCACCACGGCCCGGATCAGGTATGCAAATATCGTCCAGCCAAATCGCATTCGAGTCACGAGTTTACAGCAAACGAGCGTTCGGCCATGAGTTCGCGGCCAACCACATTGGCGATGATCTGCCGCAAAAAGCCGGAAAGCTCTCTTACAGCTTCCGTTTGCGATCTTGCCCCTTCAACGAAGGCAATGGGAGCAAGCCGCTGGATGCTTAAAAAAATATCGCGCTGCACGGCCGAAACCGTGGCCATCTGACGGCTTCCGGCACATTCGCCACATATTAGATGCAGGTCCCGCCAAATGCCGACGTCGCCACTAACCGGCAATGTTCGGCCGCATTCGCCGCAGTTTGACCAATCCGGCAGATACCCGCCGAGGCGAAGAAGCCATAATTCGAAGTAGAGCCTGACCGCGGCCAACTCATCCTGCCCGTGCCAGTTCGCTGAAATGCATGCTTTTGCCATTCGAAAGGTCGTTTCGCTCGGATCGTGAGGCGGAAGCATTGCCGTCAATAGATCAGCGAAATAGGCGAAAGTCCGGAGAAAATCCGGGTCGGCGGCGGCATCAAACCTCGAATCGGCAAGTTCGACATGTTGGATCGATACAAGTTCGCGATCGTCTTTCTGAAAATATTGAAGATTGACGGTCGAGAATGGTTCAAGAGAGCTGCCAAAGCGGCTTTTTAGCCTTTTCGCACCCTTTGCAACACCGCGAACTATGCCGTGTGCCCGTGTAAAAAAGACGACGATCCGGTCGGCCTCGGACAGGTCGTAGCTTCTGAGGACGAGGCTTTCACTCTCGAATAGCGGCATCTGAAATGGGGCCGGGCGGTATTGTTTGCAGCAAAGTCACCGGCTGAAATACTTAACTAAGATGCACCTTAAGAAGGATCCAGCAGTCAAAAAGGATCCGGGATGAATCAAGGCCCATCGTGCACGCCAGTGTATCTTAGAATGGAATGAAATAAAGGACCCACGCGATCAACAGGCTTATCCCGACGAATTCCAGGAAGGTCTTGGCCGCGTACCAGATCTTTTCTTTCGGCGTTCCCATCGAAAAGACACCAAAACAGGCCGAAACAAAAAATGCAAATCCTACAAGATAGAGAAAGTGGATCATTTCTTCCTCCCGAGACAAATATCGACCGCGTCAATGACCGCGAGATAATTTAACAGGCCCGCCACCTCCAAAAATCGGCCACCGTATTCGAATGTGGCACGTCCAGCAACATCTTTTGACGGTTCGAGCGTCAGAAAGAACGCAAGCAGATCACCCAGGCCATTACCGAATGTGGCGAATACATTCAACAAATAGAGCAGCGTTCCGTCCTTGAAATCAAAACCGGGATAGTACGCCCCGCCGCTCACAACGCCGATGACAAACATCAGCCAGACCGACGCCGATACAATAATGCCGCGCCTGGCCCGCTTCTGTACAAAGTGCCCGGCCCCGGGAAAAAACCACGCGATGATACCAATAACAAGTGGATTATCCATCGATCAACAGTCCTTTTTCTTCGCCTGTTACCTCAACTGTCAGTGTTGCGACAGTTAAACTAAAATTCATATCTTTCAGCGTAAGTTACTCATTCTGAACAAACTTACTGCCCTTTACGTCCGGCCTGCGACATCTTTCGCATGTCCGCATTGCGGTTGCTGCACTCGGCGACAAAGCGGGCGAAGATCGCACGTGAAAGTTCATCTGAGCGCCAATTCAATTCAGGATGCCATTGGACGCCCATACAAAATCGGACCGCGCGGCCATCTTCGATACATTCCACGATCTTGTCGCTGGCCCATGCCGTAGCGATCAAACCATTGCCGATGGAACGAATAGCCTGGTGATGATGAGAATTTACTTTAACTTCTTCCGCCTTGGCAAGATCAGCAAGAATCCCCTTCTCAGCGATGGTAATTTCGTGCGAATTCCGGTCGAGCGGTACGCCCTGTTCGTGCTTTATATGATCCTCGACCTGCGCCCCAATGTCCTGAATCAAACTGCCGCCCCTCGAAACATTCAGAGCCTGCATCCCGTAACATATTGCCAAAACAGGCATTTCCCGCTTCTCGGCTTCTTCAAGGACGAGCATTTCAGTCTGGTCCTTTTCAGGAATGACCTTTTTTAATCTAGGATGCGGTTGTTCGCCGTAATATCCCGGGTCAACATCCGTATCACTGCCGGGCAGGAGCACGCCGTCAAGCCCGTCGATCACGCGCCCAACAAATTCCGGGTCCGCGATCAGCGGAATATGCACGGGAATGCCGCCGGCCGCCTCGACCGCCTCGCTGTAATCGCGCCCAAGATAGAACCGGCGCGCTTCAAGCTCCAGCCGCATGGTCAGCCCTATCCTCGGTCGATATTCCATAAACTATTAATAATGTTCAAACAATAGGTACTTATCTGTCAATTTGAGCATTTGAAATTAAAGCCTTATCATTTAAGTTTTATGACGCACGGCACAAATGATGCGAAGATCCGCTCGACAACCGTTCTGCTTGTTCGGCGTGACGGCAAGACCGCGATGGCGGGCGACGGGCAGGTCACACTTGGGGAAACTGTCATCAAGGGCAACGCGCGAAAGATCCGCCGCCTTCTTAACGGAGAGATACTGGTCGGTTTCGCCGGTGCGACCGCGGATGCGTTTACCTTGCTGACGCGGTTCGAGGCAAAGTTAAGCGAATTTCAAGGGCAATTGGAGCGGGCGGCCATTGAATTAAGTAAAGACTGGCGAACGGACCGTTATCTTCGGCATCTTGAGGCTCTTTTGATAGTTGCGGATAAGAAAGATGCGTTTCTAATTTCTGGGAAGGGTGACGTTATTTCTAGCGACGATGGATTGCTTTCGGTTGGTTCGGGCAGCATGTTCGCATTGGCCGCGGCACGGGCGTTACTTAAACATACCGAAATGACGGCGAGAGAAATAGCGGAAGAAGCCCTGCGGATAGCGGGCGAGATCTGCATTTATACGAATTCGGAACTGACGATCGAGGAACTCTGATCTACTTGGAATTTTTACACCGATGGCTATTTATCTTGGCGGCCAAACGGCAGCCGCCGCAAAACCGAAATTGGACGATCTGACACCGCGGCAGATAGTTGAGGAGCTTGACCGGTACGTTGTCGGCCAGTCGGCCGCAAAGCGTGCTGTCGCGATCGCGTTGCGTAACCGTATCAGGCGGCAAAAGCTGCCTGAGGAGATCGCTCGGGATGTTTTGCCAAAGAATATTCTGATGATCGGTTCGACCGGTGTTGGAAAGACAGAGATCGCGCGCCGCCTGGCCCGTATTGCCGATTCGCCGTTCATCAAGATCGAGGCGTCAAAATTTACCGAGGTCGGTTATGTCGGACGCGATGTTGAAAGCATGGTCCGCGAGCTGGCCGAGATAAGTGTTGACCTGACAAAACAAAGCGCGTTTGAAGATGTTCGTCCCATTGCCGAGGACAACGTTGAGGAAAGGCTGCTGGACATACTCTTGCCACCCGTTGCCCCGCATTATCAGACGCAGCCTGAAACGGATAGTGAAGCAGAGTCATCGCACTCGCGAACCCGCGAAAAACTTCGTGAACAGCTTCGCCGCGGCGACCTGAACGATCGTATGGTCGAGATCGAAACGACCGATCGCGGCAACGCCACAATAGATTTTGTCGGCGGCCAGGGAATGGAAGAGATGGGTGTAAACCTAAAGGATATGTTCGGCAATCTCTTTCCGTCAAAAACCGTCAAGCGGCGGATGAAACTGATAGACGCCCGGGCCTCGCTGCTGCGTGAAGAACAGGAAAGGCTTGTGGATTCCGAACAGATCGTCAGGGCCGCGATCAGGCGGGCCGAAAATTCCGGGATAATATTTTTGGATGAGATAGACAAGATCGCGGGTCGCGAATCAGGCGGCGGGCCTGAAGTATCACGTGAAGGCGTGCAGCGTGACCTGCTCCCGATTGTTGAGGGCACAAACGTAAACACGAAATACGGCATGGTCAACACGGAGCACATCCTGTTCATTGCGGCCGGGGCATTTCATGTTTCAAAGCCGGCCGATCTGATCCCGGAGCTGCAGGGGCGCTTTCCCATCAGGGTCGAACTTGAAGCTCTGACGATCGACGATCTGAAACGCATCCTCACAGAGCCGCGCAATTCGCTGATAAAGCAGTATCAGGCGCTGCTGGAAACCGAGGGCCTGCAGCTAGAGTTTACCGACGACGCGGTCGCAAAATTGGCCGAAATGACGGCCGATATAAACCGTTCGACTGAAAATATCGGTGCCAGGCGGCTGCATACGCTGCTTGAGAAATTACTTGAAGAAATGAGTTTTCTGGGCAGCGAACTTGAAGAAAAACTTCAGGTCGTCGATGCGGCCTACGTGGACGCAAAACTTGGCGACCTGATCCAGGACCAGGACCTTCGGCAATACGTGCTTTGATCCAATAAAAAAGTTGGCGGCCAAGCGGAACGGATCGCGATCGACCTCCGCCGTGTCGCCTGTTCAACTTGTGCACATCCACTTGACACTATCCTCACAACAGATAAGCAAATTGCTTGCGGTCGTGGCTTTCGCCGCCGCCGCAGCCGGTGTTTCGTGCGGCAAACGCAAACCGCCGCTGCCGCCCGTGCCAAAGGTTTCGCAGCGGGCTGAGATCAGCGGTTTTCAGCGAGGGAACAGGGTCATTCTGTCGTGGAAAATGCCGGCGAAGAACGCGCCCGCAGGCGATGTTCAGAACATCAGCCGTGTGGATATCTATCGCCTTGCTGAAAAGGTTACTTCGCCGCTGACACTTTCCGAAGAAGAATTTGCCGCAAGGAGCGTCATTGTCGCGTCCGTGAAGATCAGCGATGCCGATTTCGGAACCAAGCCATATACTTTTACGGATACTCTTCAATTTGCGGGCCAACCCTCGCGGCTGCGTTACGCCGTAAGATTTGTAAATTCGGCTGGCCAGAAAGCGGCATTTTCAAACTTTCTAGCCATTGAGCCGGCACCAAAGGTGGCCGCCGCACCGAGCGATCTAAAGGGCACGGTCACACAGGACGCGATCGAACTTGCGTGGACAGCACCGACGGCGAATGCGGATGGCACGACGCCGGTCAATCTTCGCGGCTTTAATGTTTATCGATCCGATTCAAAGGCAAAGCCTGGCGAGCCGTTGAATAAAGCACCGATAATGGAAAGCGAATTTGCGGACAAGACGTTTGAGTTTGGGAAGGAATATTTCTACTTCGTCCGCGCCGTTTCGTCCGGCACGGGCGCAGCGCCGACAGAAAGTACCGAATCGAACATCGTTGAAATCAGCCCAAAGGACACATTTGTCCCGACACCGCCAAG
>CAUJFK010000315.1 GCA_963169175.1 Acidobacteriota bacterium
GGGCACGTTCTTTGATAGCCTCTTTTACGCTTCCCTCTACTGGGGCTTCTTTCGGGGTAAAATCGCGATAGGCCTTGCCCTCGGCCAGCAACCGGTTGGCCGCGGCGCGGTGCTTGTCGGCGTTGTTCGATTGGAAAACGATCTCTTCGTCAGGTGCAAACCCGAGCCATTTCAGGCCATCGAGTATCGACCGGGTCGATTCCTCAGTCGAGCGGGCAAGGTCCGTGTCCTCGATCCTCAGCAGAAACTTCCCGCTCGTATGCCGAGCGTAGAGATAATTGAACAAAGCGGTCCTGGCAGAACCAATGTGAAGATAACCTGTCGGCGAAGGGGCAAATCGTACTCTTACAGACATAAAGGAAGATTATAGGCGGAAAGGCGAGTGGTAGCGAATACGATAGTGGTACAAATGCGAAGTGCACATGATTTTCGATCGAAATCCTTGAACTTCCCGTTTTCACCCCACATCGAAATAAAAGTGCTAAAATTCACAAGGATTTAGCGCGTGGAACCGGTTGCAGACAATTTTAGGACTGTGGTTGAAGAGTCGATCGAGCGGCTCTTGGCGCGCGCTTCCGATCGGCGTGGTTTGACCGTGGATGACCTTTCGGTACGGGTTCGGCTGGTTTTGGGGAAGTATCTATTTCGCGAAAATGCCGAGCCGCAACCGGCTGAGATTAGGGTTTTTGTTGATGAGATCCGGGCTGACGATCTTTGTCTTGTCGTCGCTTGCGAGCGGGGCGACGATGCGGCTTGGGAATATCTTGTCTCCAGATTCGACCAGACGGTAAAAAGTGCGGCACGCAGTATCGCCGGGAGCAGCGACGAGGCAGACGACCTTGCAAGTTCTATTTGGGCTGAACTTTACGGCCTGCGGCACGATGCTGAAGGCAACAGAAAGAGCAAGTTGGCCTATTATTCCGGCCGCGGGAGCCTGGCCGGCTGGCTGCGGGCCGTTGTCTCGCAACTGGCGATAGACCAATTCAGAAAGCAGTCTAAATTTGTCCAGATCGAAGAAAGCCGCGAGTTTGAGAATCTGGCTAATGAAGCTTCGGAAAGCACGAACAACAATCATCAACACATTGTTTCGCACACGGACAACCCAGAGGAGCTGCTCGGGCAAAAGCTTTTGACACGCGATATTTCCTCCGCGCTAAAAGCAGCGGTCAACTCGCTTGAGGATGACGACCGCCTGATATTAAAGCTGTACTATTTCGATGGCCAGAAGTTGAAAGATATAGCCCAGCTGTTCGATTTTCATGAGGCAACGGCGAGCCGCAAGCTGGTGCGGATCCAATCGGAGGTGCGAAAGGCCGCGGAACGTGACCTGCGTCAGAACCGCGGCTGGTCAGAGAAAGAGGTTAAACTCTATCTGTCCGATGCGGCATCAAAACTGGATATAAGCATGGAGAAATTGATGGGACTGCTTCTTGCGGCCGCGGCACTGCAAGGTTTGCTGCAGTAGCGCGTTCAATAATATGGGATGGCCCGACGAGCAGTGACAATATGGGATGGCCCGACGAGCAGTGACCCGCAATTTGAGGAATTTGATCGGCACGGATGGAAACGGACTTCGACAAGGAAATAGATGCTCTTCTTCTCAATGACGCAGCCGAGCGGACTATCACTATAAGTGAGTTCCGCGACGGTCTCCACCTTGATGCAGACGAGATAGCCGCCTTTGCCGAAAAGCGCGTTCCGCCGGCGGTGCGCACGACGTTCGTGACGCACTTTGCCGCATGTGACCGGTGCAGGAAGATACTGGTCAATACTGCACATCTGAACGACGAGGAAACGCCGGCCGCGGCCGCCGGCGTTGCCGCGCCTATAGGATCTGCTGTGCCGTGGTACCGCCGGTTGTTCCTGTTTCCGCAGATTGCCTATATGATGGGCGGACTTATTATTCTGTTCGCAGGCTTTATCGGCGTGTCGGTCCTGACCCGCTCGTATATGAGCGGCGAGTCAGATATTTCCAGGACCGCAAATGTCTCTCGACGTTCGTCAGAAAGCTTACCTGTGGCTGCCCCAGCCTCAAGTAGCAATTCCTCAATGAACACCATGGCAAATGCGGCGAACTCCGTCGCCAATGCTCCGGCTGATGGTAACGCTGCAGTTCCGGCCGACGACGCGACCAGTAGCAGTTCGATAGCAAAGCAGGGCCCTAGCAGCCCGGTTGACGAAGGTTTTGCAAAAGACACTCAACCGCAGGCAGCGGCTCCGGCTCCGCCGACAACCGAACCCATCCCGATGCGTAACCGCAGGGCGCAGGAGCTTCAGGTCAAGCCAGAGGCCGAACGCGACAGGTCCGCCGACGAACAAAAGGCTATGTCCGTTGCCCAACCCCCAAGCGGCACTCCTGCCCCGAAGGAATCAGTCCGGAGCGATGACCGGCAACCAAGCGACATCCAGGCGAGCCATCCCAAAATGGCCCGTAAGGAAGACCAAACAGGAGCACCGAAAAAAGAAGCATTGTCTGCTCCCTCAGGTGCCGTAGTTTCGGCCGCGACGGTCCGAAAATACGTTGGCGACCGCACGTTTGAACTCAAGCAAGGTGTTTGGTACGACACCGCCTTTCGCGGGCAAGCCACCGTAAACGCCCGACGCGATACGAAGGAATATCGCGGCCTGGACAGCGGCCTTCGTAGCATTGCGGAGTCGTTTACCGGCTCGGTCGTCGTGACAGTGTGGAAAGGGAGAGCGTACCGAATTCAGTGATCACGGCCATCCAACCAAGTGGGCCCTTTTGTCCAACCACAGATGAGAATGTCTGAAAGGTATTGGTAAAATAGGCCCTGTGGATGCCGACTCTTGTTCATCTGATTCTTCATTTCCTTCATCTTATTCAGTGGTAACGAGTTACCAACCACTGAATAAGATGAAGGAAATCTGAATTTAGGAATAAGAACATCGCGTGAGAGCTATCTGAGTGCTTTTCAGACATCCTCACTTTTGCTGGGTCATATCATCCATCGTGAAAAACACAACCGCCGGGTCGTGATCTGAGAAGCGTTCCAGCCTTGCGGCATCGCCGCGATAGCTTTCAGGATAATCGGTATTGAGCCGTGCATAGCCAAATCCGCGAGTGTGCTTTCGCATATTCTCGGTGATGATCACGTGATCAAGTACCTGCGCGTTCCCGTCAAAAATGAATGAGTATCGCTGCGGTTCCGCGATCGCATTGACCAGGTCGATGAGGTCGGGGTTTACAAGATCGTCAGACGGCATGAGCAGCGCGTCCTTGCCTGATGGTTTGCCGATGATCGTCCCGATCTGGTCGAGAATGCCGTCGCCGAATTGATAGGAGTTAAAATCGCCGATCAGGACGATTCGCTCTTTGGGATCGGCCTTCTGCCGCGACTGAACGAGTTTGGCTAGAAATTCAGACTGGAGCTTCTTTTTTAGCCGGACATTCTCCATCTGCTTCGGGTCGTTGTATCCACTGTAGGATTTAAGATGATTGACGATCACTGTGAATTCGAAGGGTTTTCCCGCCTTAGCATTCTCGATCGACGCTCGCAGCATCAGCGGCGGCCGGTCATTCAGAAATACCTCTCCTTTTGTGACCGGGTTTTTGTACTTCTCATCTTTACCGAGCTGCTTGACCTCGATCACTTTGAGCCTCGATGTCTTTACCAGAACACCGTTATCGATCCCGCGGCCATCATTGCCTTCTACCAAAAACGCCTCATATTTCGGATCAGGCTTGCCTGCCGCGATCGCATCGGCATTGATCTTTGATGCAAGCCGCTTTACGGCGTTGATGTTCTCGGCCTCGACAACGCCGATCACGTCAGGCATCTGCATGAATTCACGTATCGCCCGCGAGATCTTTTCGAGCCGCCGGTCAAAGGCTTCCTTTTCAACTACATCTTCCCTAATCCCGGGATCGTCCTGGTCATCAAAAAAATTCTCGATGTTCATTCCCGCGATAACGAATTGACGCTCGGTCGCAGCCGGCAGCGGGTTCGCCTTTGTCACGGTCGTCATTGACGGGCGGTTGGCTACATCAGGAAGTACGGTGTACTTGCCATATCCATAGTGCAGTACGCCGACCAACCCCTTGACATCGGCCATCGCCGGCAACTCGCAAGTGGGAGGTGCCATCTTTTGAGTCAGGGCCGGGACCTGCTCACTGCAATCGATGCGGACCACTTCCGGATTGGAATCAAATATCGCCGCTTTTGGATAGGCCTTTTTGAATTGGTCTATCTCTGCCGCCAAAGCGAATTCGCGAATGTCGCGGCCCGGTTGGCGAAATGGCCGCGGCATCGGCTTGACCACGCCCCAGAATGTTCCGTCCGACCTCGCACTGAATGTCTTTACATCGACTCGGCCCCCAGTTGGGCCGCTGACGGTCATCTCGTCGATCTGCACCCGCATTCCCTCATATTTTTCCAGGCTATCGCCCGTATTTGAAATAAAGTCGTTCGCGGTCAACACGATCGGTTTCGGAAGGGTATTGCCGGCGGAAATAATCTTTATT
>CAUJFK010000316.1 GCA_963169175.1 Acidobacteriota bacterium
TGTCATTGAGATAGATGTTCCGTCGTCGGTTTGTTCTATCCTAACCTCGTCCATTAGCCGCTCGATCAGTTTTAGGCCCCAGCCGCGACGCTGCGATTCGTCATCGCCTGTCGGCGCACCATCAGGCTTTGGTTTTCTGTCCGCCAGCCTAAGTCCGCGATTTGATATGGTTATTGTGATCCGGTCGTCCTCAATGCGAAACTTCTGGTGAAGACGGCGATCCGGGCTCAGACTGTGCTCGGCAGCGTTGATCGAAGCTTCAAGCAATGCGGTCTTGATCTGATTGATGGCTTTAGCGGATACGTTATGCCGCCGGGCGATCTCTTCAAGCGTATGGGCAGCGATCATTTCGCTTTCATCGCCCATCGGGACCACAACCTCATACTCATCGGCGGCCGTCTCTTTTCGGCTCGGCTGATCGGCGGAAACAATTTTTCTCAAATACTCGACCTGCCGGCGGCTCGACGCGTACGCACCGCGACGGCGAAGTATCTCCATCGCATCGTGCGTAAAGCCTTCGCGGGCGATCATCCAGAGCTTGTAGTTCCCAAAGTTGCACATCAGCGCAACCATTTCCAGCCGGTCGCACCAAAATTCTGCCAGTTCGCGCGATGCTTCGAGCTTTGAATCGATCTCCGCGGCTACCCAGACAACCTCATCCTCGTCACTGTATCTTCCCTCTTGAAAACCGAGGGCAATTGCCGAATGTTCCTTTTCGGCAAGTTCGCCGATCGGCTTATAAAGATCGGCGGCATAGGCCGTGTAAACGATCTGCGGGAGCCCGACCCTTTCTGTCTCGCGCCCAAGCCCGGCCTCGATCTCTGCATCGGGCAGCCCTTTATACTCATCGGCGTACACACCGTAATCGAGCAGGCCGATCGGGACCTGCTGAAGCGAAAATGATGCCAGCAGTTCACGCAGGCCAAGCGAGGCCAAGCGTCGATAATAGGCCGCCATTAAGCGCGGTGCCCTCTTCAAATAATCCGCAACGCATTCGCCAAAAAGTGCCGCCCGCTGTTCGCCGGCGATCTCGAGGCGAAACCGCGACGTCACATAATCGAAAAGGATCTGGCTGCCGTCCATCGCTTCGACCCGGCTTCCGGTCAAACGCACAAGTTCGTGAATATTCAGCAAGCTGATTATCCGTGAGAACGCTGCCTCACTCACCGCCAGATGCTTTAGCCAGCTTTCGACCGAAAGCTGTTTTGTGCCCAAAGTAACCGCAACATCCAAAAGGCTGATAATGCTTTTCTGCAGCGCTTCGTCCGGCGCTATGCTTTCGATCAACGCGTCGTAATATCGCCTGATCCGGCCGCCGAATATCTCCTGGGCATAGATCTTTTCGACCTGCATAAAGCTGTCGAACTGTTCGTTCTTCTCGGCCGCCGTCTGGAACATGAATCGGATGAATTCGATATTTTCCCCAAACTGGTTCGCAACCAGATCGCGCGTTTCATCGTTCACCCGCACGCGATATCGCGCGGCCAAATTTTCGGCCACACGGGCCACGTCTCCAAATTCGAGCCGTTCGATCGAGATCCGTTCGCGCTCAAGCATATCGAATGCGTAACGCCGTCGGCCGGCTATTACATACGGGACGCCGCTTGATGGGTAAATTGCCTCAATTTCCTGGAGGATCCGTGCCGCTGCTTCGGAGTGGGCGGCAGCGTGGGCCTTGTCGACAAGGACAAACACGCGGGCTCCGGAGGCCGCTGCACGTATCGGGCCGCTAAGACATGTTTTTATCAGCGAATCGTCGTCACACTCGGGATGTGCCGTGGTGAATTTGCTTACGAGCCTGTCAACCCAGTGGCCGTCTGCCGGAACGGCAAGCTCGGCAAGTTCGCACATGTCGGGAAACCAATTTAGAATTCCGCCATCGCTGCGGCGAAATGCTACGGTTTGCAGCAGAAATTGATGCAGGAATCGGCGGGCCGTTTGTTCGGCCGTTTCGCCTGAAAAGTTGAGTGCGAAATAGAACGGAATTAGGTCTCCCCGTTCGGAGAACAGCCTGTCATAAACCTGCTTGAGAAGCTCGGTAATACCTACGCCCGGCGCACCGGCAACTATTGCGGCTCCCGTACCTGAGGCAAGCGCGACAAGGCGATCCATCTCCGCGGATCGCCCTACGAATTCGCCGGCTTCGTTCTCAGCCAAAGTTCTTCTGTACTGCCGCTCCTCCATTTAGTGAACGCTGTCGTCAGTGGCTTCCCCCCAGCCATTGAATACCTGAACATTGTTCCGACCATGGTTCTTTGCCGCATAAAGGGCAACATCGGCGGCGGATATAAGGTCGCGGGGGCTATCGACCTCTTTTGAAAGACTGGCGATACCTACGCTGATGGTCACCTGACGCCCGCCGAACTCAGCCTTTTCAACCTGTTTCCGTATGCGTTCCGCGATCTGCCCCGCCTCTTCCGCCGCCGTTTGGGGCAGCAGAATGGCAAATTCCTCGCCGCCGTATCGAGCGGCGACATCGGCGCCGCGAAGATTCTCTTTCAGAATATCGCCGACCGTGCGAAGCGCCGCGTCACCCGCCGGATGTCCGAATTTGTCGTTGTACGATTTGAACTCATCGACATCCAACATCATTAGCGTTAGAGAAAATCGGTGCCGCTTTGAGCGGACGATCTCTTCCGCGATGCGCTCCTCAAGGTAACGTCGGTTGAGCAGGCCGGTCAGCGGGTCAGTGACCGATAGCTGCTCGTATTCGCCCGCCTTTTCTCGAAGCGAATTTCGATCTATCGCAACGGCTATCTGTGGAGCGATGGCCTGGATCAATTCCAGGTCTGACCGGTCAAAGGCCTCTCCGCCGGCCTTGTCGGTAAAATTCAGTACACCGATCCTTCGATCGTCAATTATTATCGGATAGCTGATAAATGACGCCGTCTTGTAGCTCCATTCCGCCGGCGCCCGGTCGATACCAACGCCTGTAAGATCGGTGACCACGACCGGTGTTCCTATTTCAAGGATCCGCGTCGCGACACGAACCCCGATGCCCGATACTTCCTTCAGATCGGCCCTGGACCCGATCGCTGCCTTGGCATGCAGAGTGTTGGATTTCTCGTTCCGAACGAGGATCGAGGCGCGTTCGGCACCGATAAGCTCGGCCGAAACCTGGGCGATCCTCATCCAAAAGTCTTCCGCATCAATACGCCTAAGCTCTTCGTTGAACTTGATCACGGCACGCGAGAGCCAGTCCCGCCGGGCAACTTCGTCCCGAAGCCTGAGTATCTCAAGCTGGGAAGCAAGTGTCTGTGCAAATCGCGATATATGACGCTTCTGTTCGTCTTCGGTAATATGAGAATTTATGCCGATCGCTCCGCGTACCTCGCCGCCGACGAGGACCGGAAAAAGCGAAAGTACCCGCTCGCCTTTCTCGCCTTCGCTCCGCCGTTCGCGAAACTCCACCGGTACCTCATTCTCCGCCGCGTCGAGCAGCCGCTTGTGTACGGCCTCGACGCCGATCTTGATCGACTTTCCCGCAAGCTCGCCGATGCCGACATGCATCGCAAGCTTACCGTTTCGCCGCTCCAGACAGACCAGCG
>CAUJFK010000317.1 GCA_963169175.1 Acidobacteriota bacterium
TCTTATTTCGTGAACATGGTCAGCCGCGGCCTTTTGAGTAAAGTGTGCATATCGAAGACAGGCAGCCGATGCTCTGATAGCGGCAATTTTGCCCGCCATGCCAAACCCGTCCAACTCGCGGGCACCGAATTGCTCGCATAACACCCTTTCGCCTTCTTTCGGATCAAAGTACGAGTTATCCAGTTCGCAAAGCGAGTAACTCAGCGACTGTCCGTTCGGCACAACAGTTTCACTCGGAGCAAACGATGCCTGGCCAACGCCGCGTGCAAGATGCTGCTCCACCTCGCGTGCAAGTTCTACCGGAAAAAGAAGTTCGCGCGGGGAATAGCCGTCGAGCAGTTCGCGAAATTTCGCCCAGGCATCATTTCCCGCAAGCTGTGTTGCGGAGAATTCACCGGTAGAAAGCTCAAGAAAGGCCGCACCGATCACGCCGTCGTCCATCGTCACCGCGCCAAGATAAACCGAATCCTTTGCTTCGACCAACTGCGGATCGATCGCGGTGCCCGGTGTCACGACGCGAACAACTTCCCGGCGGACAAGCTTTGTTCCTTTACCCGCCGGTTCGGCTTGCTCACAAATTGCAACCCGATATCCCTTTCTGACCAATTTTGCTATATAATTCGCTGCGGCATGGTGGGGAACACCGCACATCGGGATCGGATTTTTCGAATCCTTGTGGCGGGCCGTGAGTGTGATCTGAAGCTCTCGCGAGCCGATGATGGCGTCGTCGTTAAAAAGCTCATAGAAATCCCCCAGCCGGAACATCAGCAGTGTTCCGGGATAGAGCTTTTTGATATCAAGGTATTGCCGAAGCATCGGCGTAGCGTCATCCATCGTAATTTCATGGCCAGTAAGGCAAATTTTGAGTCTAACTAAAATGGGCGAAGTTTTAAAATCTATGGTTTTCAAACCATACCCTGTTTGTTAAGCTATTATTTTGTCTGGACTTCGGCGGCAGGGAGCAGATTTCATAAACAACGTTTCCAGGATCTCGACAATCCAAAACGCACAAATTTCGCGGCTAGTTCCTGAAGTTTTTAGGAGTATTGAACAATGATACATCAGTTCCGTTCTATTCTGGTTTGTTCGCTTGTTCTTGCCGGCACGATCGTCTCGGCCGGCCAGGCCGCACCGGCCGAAGCGGACAAGGTTGTCGCCAGTGCATCCAACCCGATCAATGGACAGACCGTGAGGCTGGATGACAGATATCGCATTGGATTCCGCGACAAACTGACGGTCCAGGTTTTCCGGCATCCTGAGCTTACACAAACCGTGTCCGTAAACTCGAACGGGACCATCTCGCTTTTCAAGATACCTACGCCGCTCATTGCTGTTTGCAAGACCGAAAGCGAATTGGCAAGGGCCGTTGAGGACGCGTATCGCAAGGATTATCTTCGCAACCCTGAGGTCAATGTTGCCGCGATCGAGCAAAATTCACAGGCGCTTGCCGTCATCGGGGCCGTTGAACATCCGGGCCGCTTTTTTGTTAATCGGCAAATGCATCTGCTTGAACTTCTTGCTCTGGCGGGCGGCCCTTCGAAAGAGGCGGGTTCGCGGTTAATGGTCGTGCGGCCCGGTAGTGATTCAGGCTGTCAGCAGACATTGGCGCCAAAGCAAGGCGATAGCGGCCTGTTCAATTTTTCAATTCGCGATTTGCAGGAAGGCAAGCAGACCTTTGCAATGCAGCCCGGTGATATCGTTTCTGTGCTCGAAGCCGATATAGTTTTTGTTTACGGCAACGTCAACGAGCAAGGCCAGGTGGTCATGAAGCAGCCAATGACCCTTACACAAGCGATCGCGTCGGCAAAGGGCATCAAGCCGGCGACCCAAAGGGACAAGGTCAGGATCATTCGTCAAAAGCCGGGAACTCTTGAACGCGAGGAGATAATTGTCGACCTCGGCGCGATCGACAAGCAAAAGGCGAAAGACCCATATCTGCTTCCAAATGACATAATCGCTCTGTCACAGGACAAGACCATGAGTATAATCAACAGCCTGACAAAAAGCTTGACGCAGGGCATCCCGTCCCTGCTGTACCGTCCGTATTAAGTTATTTTATGAAGGATAGCCGAGAACTAGTTCCCCAGCCGAAGAGCGATTTCTTTGAGTTTGACAGGCAGTTCGATCCGCAGATCGTCGGCCCGGCGGGACGTTATCCCGCATATCGCGAGACATACGCTCAGGAGGGCTTTCAGATCCTGGACTATTGGCGGGCTATCCGCAAGCGGATCTGGCTGGTCGCGGGCATTGCGGTACTGGTGACAACTCTTGCCGCGATCTATGTTGCGCGAAAACCGGATGTCTTTTCAGCCAAGGCCCAGGTCCAGGTCGATCAGGAACAGATCAATCCGGAACTCGACACTCGGCAGCGGCCCATTTTATCGGCGGACCCATCGTATTTCAACACCCAGTTGCAGCTCTTGAACAGCGAATCGCTGCTTCGCCGTGTTATCAAGGAACACAATCTCGATACAAATCCTGAGTTCCAGCGACTGAAGGCCGAAGGTTCAACGTCCGCACTGCGTTCAATGTTAAAGGCCGTCGGGCTCGCCCGTGAAGAAGTTAAGCGTGAGCCGGGTGCAGGTGATAAAGATGCATCGGCGGACAATCCGTCACTTGTTTCCGCGGCCGAGATAGAAGAGGCGGTCCGGCTGGCCCCATATGTTGAGATCATCAAAAAGAATCTTACGATCGAACCCGTCCGC
>CAUJFK010000318.1 GCA_963169175.1 Acidobacteriota bacterium
GGCTGGCTCGCGCGGCGCAAGGTCTACGCGCAGTGGGCCAGGCCCCGGTCAAGCTCAATGCCGAGGTACGAGTGTTCGTCCGGGACAATGTTCTGCAGGAATTTAGTGATCGCACCGGTGCCAACGCCGAGTTCCAGAACGGCGCTGTTCGCGTTCGGGGCGATCCCGTCGATCATCTTTTGTGCAAGTTCGGGTGAGCTTGGTTTGATTGAGCCAACCTTTCCAGGGTTTTTTAGAAAGGCCTGCAGGAACTCGATATTTTCATTCATCCTGTGCGTCTATTTTGCCGAAGACTCTTCTGCGGCCGGCGATCCAGATGTTACCGCGGCGTTGCCAACGGTCATTTTATAACCACAATCCTCGTTTTTGCAATATCTTACGGTGCCATCGCGTTTTCTGGCCCTTTCAAACAGATGTGCGCGCTTCGGCGACGTCGGACGGGGAATACCTAGTTCACGCTTTACGTAATCTCACTAAGGATAGTTCAACAATTTCTGGAAACATTTGGCCCGGCCGAAACTGGGCATCATGAGGCCCGTTTCTTCACGGGTTTTTTGGAAGCCGTTTTCTTCGCCGCAGGCTTTGCCTTTTTAGCAAATGCATCCGGCAACTCAGCCTCAATTATCTTTTTTACCTCTTCCAAGGTTATCGCCTCGGCATCTTCCGTGGTGGATCGTGAGCCATCGGCTTTTTTCGGAAGTGAAATGATCTTTTTACCAAACTTGATGACTGGCCCCCAGCGGGCATTCTCAACTGAGATTTTTTCAGCGTCCCAGCGATGGATGTAACGGTTTGCTTCTTTGCTGACCTTCGCTTCGATCATTTCGTTCATTTCAGCCTGGGTCAGATTGTTCAGGTCAAACCGGCGCGGGACGTTGATGAACATACCGTCCCATTTAATAAAGGGCCCGAAACGTCCCGTACCTTTTGTGATCGGTTTATTGTCATACTCACCAACCGGAGCATCCGCCACCTGTTTGGCTTTAATAAATTCGATCGCCTTTTCGGTGTCCACCGAGCCAAGGTCCGTGCCGCGCGGTATCGAGACAAATTCGTCGCCCCATTTTACATAAGGGCCAAATCGACCGACGCCGGCTGAAAGTTCCTTGCCCTCGTAGGTGCCCATCGTGCTCTGCAGTTTAAAAAGGGCCAATGCCTCTTCAAACGTTATGGTCTCAATGCTTTGCCCTGCCTGGATCTTTGCAAACTTGGGTTTTTCCTCTTGATCGGCAGAGCCTATCTGAATGATAGGGCCATAGCGCGCCATGCGCGCAACTACCGGTTTACCGGTTTCCGGGTCGGTGCCTAATATTCGCTCAGCCTTTACGCGTTCTGCACGTTCGATGGTATTATCGACATCTTTCTTAAACGGCCCGTAAAACTCGTCGAGCATCATGTTCCAGGCAAGCTTTCCATCGGCTACTTCATCGAACTCTTCCTCGATCCTCGCAGTGAAGCCGTAGTCCATGATCGCGTCAAAATGCTCTTTCAGAAAATCCGTCACCACGAGCCCTAAATCGGTCGGGAACAGTTTTGCTTTTTCCGCTCCCGTATTTTCGGAATCTTCCTTTCTGCTGATCAAGTCATTTTTCAAGACTAGGATCCTGAACGGCCTCGGCGTGCCTTCTTTGTCCCGCTTTTCAACGTACTCGCGCTTCAGGATCGTCGAGATCGTCGGAGCGTATGTTGACGGACGGCCGATACCGAGTTCTTCCAGCTTTTTTACGAGCGACGCCTCGGTATAACGCGGTTGGGCACGGGTGAACCTTTCCGTCGCTCGAAGTTCGGACAGCGGCATTAACTGCCCCACCTTCATCGGCGGCAGCAGGCCTTCGGCTGATTCTTCTTGTTCGTCCTCATCCTTATCTTCGCGATAAACTTTCAAAAACCCGTCAAACTTCAAGACCTCGCCGGTTGCGGTCAATTCTTCTTTATTCGTCGAAATTTCTATCTTGACCGTCGTTTTCTCCAGTTCTGCCTCGGCCATTTGCGAGGCGATGGCCCGCTTCCAGATCAGTTCGTAGAGCCTTTGCCATTCCGCTTCGTTTATTGTTGCGGCCGCGGCGTTTGTTGGGCGGATGGCTTCGTGGGCTTCCTGTGCGGATTCGTTTTTGTTTTTGAATTTGCGCGTCTGATGATATCGCTCACCAAACATCGCGCTAACCGCTTGCTTGATGTCGCTCTGCGCTGTCTCGCTTAGGCTTACGCTGTCCGTTCGCATATAGGTGATATGCCCGTTTTCGTAAAGCTTCTGTGCGATCTGCATCGTTCTTGCCACACCGTAACCAAGTTTTCTTGACGCTTCCTGTTGGAGAGTTGAAGTGGTAAAAGGCGGTGCCGGCGACCGCTTTCCGGGCTTGACCCTTATGTCGGTTACCTCATAATCAGCACCGATACATTCTTTTAGAAATGTTTCGGCGTCTTCTGCACTGGCCTGCTTCTTTCCGCCGGCTCTGAAAGTTACTTCTTTGCCGGTTATGTCATCGGCAAAGAATAATCCTTCAATTTTGAAATGACTTTCCTGCTGAAATGCGTTGATCTCGCGTTCCCGATCGGCGATAAGGCGAACCGCGACACTTTGCACACGGCCGGCGCTCAGGTTTTTATTGCTCGTACTGATCTTGCGCCACAGAACCGGGCTTAATTCAAAACCGACAATTCGATCCAGCACACGACGGGCCTGCTGAGCCATTACTAGATTCATATTCACCGTGCGTGGGTTACTTACGGCGGCTTCTATCGCGGGTTTAGTGATCTCATGAAAAACGATACGTTTGGTAGATCTCGGGTCAAGCCCGAGTACTTCGCACAGATGCCAACTTATAGCTTCTCCTTCACGGTCTTCGTCCGTTGCCAGCCATATTTCATCCGATTTCTTTGCAAGCGCCTTCAATTCATTAACAACTCTTTGTTTTTCTTCAGGAACAATATAGCGGGGTAAAAAATCATTTTCGATGTCGATGCCCATACCGGCTTTTTCCAAGTCACGGATATGGCCAAAGCAGCTATTCACCTGGAAATCTTTTCCAAGTATCTTTTCAATAGTCTTTGCTTTTGCAGGGCTTTCTACAATTAACAGGTTTTTCGACATAAATCAGTTCGTATAGTCCTGCCCGAAATTACTTTTGAACCGTCCTGGCCTTTTCCGGCGCTTCTACTATGACCAGACCTTCGACATCTACTTTCCGATCTCGGAAAAAAATATGTCAGACACCGCTGGCGTCTGACCTCTCTGACTTCTAACACCTCGGCAATAGAACTGTCAACGCGGGAATAGAACATACGCCATTTCCCGTGATTCGCAAAACGGTCAGGATGGCGGGGCGGTTGGAACCTGCCTCAGGTAAGCGGAGACTGCCGCCGCTCCCGTCCTTAGCTATGTCCGCCGGGCGTAGTGTTTACCCGGCAAGACCCTGATCAGATCGCGAATATCAAGGCCGACCAATGCGGCGTTGAGGTCACCGAACGACAGGTTGCTTGAAACAAGCAGCACATCTATGTGGACCGGCTCATCAGGGGAAAGCTGCGTCCAAACTTTTCGCTCATTATCACTGAGGCCTGACGGAAGCGCTTCGCCGGTCCTCTCAGGTTTGCCGTTTACTTCCTCGACCTTTGGCGGTAGGATGCGCGCGGCAATATCGGACGGAAGTTCAGCAACGACATCCTGCCATTGCTGTACAAGTTTTGCTCCCGCTTTTATCAAATAGTTGGTCCCGATCGAGTTCCGCGACGTAATATTGCCTGGCACTGCCATCACCTCGCGGTTCTGCTCGGTCGCCAGCCGCGCGGTTATCAAAGAGCCGCTTCTTTCTGTGGCTTCCACGATCAAAACACCCAGGCTAAGCCCGCTTATGATTCGATTGCGATAAGGAAAGTTGTCCTTAAGCGGCGGCGTACCAAGCGGGAACTGCGAAACAAGCGAACCGCCAGAATCAAGTATCTCACGTACAAGCCTTGTGTTTTCTTTCGGATAGACGGCATCAATGCCGGTACCCATGACGGCGATCGTCTTGCCGCCCGCACGGATCGCCCCGCGATGTGCGGCCGTGTCGATCCCGCGGGCAAGCCCCGAGATTATACTTATCCCGCGGGACGCGAGGTCCCTTGCCAGCATTTCCGAAGCATTCTCGCCATAGGTCGAACACATCCGCGACCCGATCACGGCCACGCCAGGTTGCTCGAAACCGCCCTGCCAATCGCCGCGAACATATAACGTCAGCGGCGGGTCCGCGATCTCACGCAAGTATGCCGGATAACTGCCGTCATCCAGGATCAAAATATCGCCGCCTATCGCCTTGACCCTTTCGAGCTCTTCATCCGCCTTGCTCTCAAACTCGCGCTTTATAATGCTCTCGATCGTTTCCGGCCGCATCCGCAGCGACTCAAGCTCGGTACGCCGAGCGTGAAAGACCGCACTCGCCGAACCAAATCGCTCAAGCAGCCTGGTCGCCGCCCGCGGCCCAACACCAGGAGTCATATTCAGTGCGATCCAATCTTTCATATCGATTTGGGATTTGGGATTGCGGATTTGGGATTTCTACGCTCTTTGGCAGTTTTTATCGACGACACTACGATCGAGAGGATCTGATTCGCTTCGTCCAATAAATTTTCGACTAAGTTTGGTTTTACTTGTTCAGATTCGATAAGCAGTTCCATCCAAAACAGAGACTCGTCACCTTCTTCTTCGACAATACTCAATTTCGAGATAAAGTCTGCCGTAGATTTCGCCCGACAGGCGGCGCGATAGTTTGCTCCGACAGAAGTACCACTTCGCAATAATTGATTTCCTAGGACGTTCGATGTTCGGTTGTTTGGCAGACTCTCGACCAAGCGAATCACCCTCAGTGCGAACTTCTTCGTCCGCTTTTTCATTTCAACTTGATCCATAACCAAAATCCGAAATCCCCAACCCACAATCCTAAATCGACTTGGCGGAGGCGTGTGGGAGTCGAACCCACCCAGGTACATTCTCACGCACCCGCAAACGGTTTTGAAGACCGCGCCCATCACCGGACAGGATGCGCCTCCGAAATAGATTGAATTTTATAAGTTGGGGCAAATACTTACAAGAATTCCACGTTAATCGCGACGACCGAAGCGGCAAAAGCCTCCGAGTCCTCGGCGATATACGCCGCGATAGCATCGACATCGTCGATCGCGCGTCGTGACCAAATTACGAGATGAGCCATTTGCCCAGTTTCTCCTCAGCCTGTTCCTGGGTCACGCCGCCTTCCTTACGGACGGCCTCTAATCCGTTTCGTACTTTTTCAGCAACGTAGAGATGATATTGAACATCCTCGATCGATGCATCCTCGGGCAAACGTTCGACTAATGATCTGATTTCGTCTTTTACTGCACTCATATGTTTTCTTTCGCCGCTTCGGTCTATTTCCTTTTGTGCTACTGAGCAAAAAGTCTGTTCCGTTCCTCAATTCTCCATCAGCATCATCGTGATCAGTGTCGCGCGGTTTGCAATGTCTTTGGTGAGAATGTGTTCGTTCAATGTGTGTGCTCCGTCGCCGGTGATGCCGAGGCCGTCGAGGACGGGCACGCCCAACGCCGCGACAAAATTGCCGTCGGATGCACCGCCGACCTGTGTTTCCTTAAGCTCACAGCCAAACGAAGCCGAGATATCATGTGCCTTCTTAAATAGTGCAGCAACCGCCTCGGTCCGCTCCATCGGCGGGCGGTTAATGCCGCCTTTGACCTCAAGGGAAACGCGGGTATCGAACACTGCAAGTGAGTGCAATTCAGCATCGATCCGCTCCGCTTCCAACATGGTCGAAAAGCGAACGTCCACGCTGCACGCGGCGTGTTCTGGAATGACGTTCGTGGTCGTGCCGCCTTTAATGGTGCAGACGTTTACGGTCGTTCCAATTTCGGGAGCATTCAGGGCGGAGATCCTTTCGATCTGGCGGGAAAGTTCAAGTATTGCGTTCGCTCCTTTTTCAGGCTCTAGCCCTGCGTGGGCCGGGACACCGTGGGCCTTGATCTCGTACACGCTTGTGCCTTTCCGGCCGGTTTTAACTCGGCCGGCGGCCGACGGTTCAAGAACCACGCAATACTCCGAGATCGAACCTTCGCGTTCGACCAGTTCGCGTCCCGTAAAACTCCCGACTTCCTCATCGCACGACAGCAAAATGTTGATCGGCCGCGCCGGCCGTGTGCCCGTTTCGGCAAAATACCTCAATGCCTCTAGCATCACTACGACGTTAGCCTTCATATCGAAAATGCCGCAGCCGTAGAATTTATCGCCCTCGATGCGCGTCGGGTTCACGAGGTTCGTACCGACCGGATGGACGGTATCGGTATGGCCGAGAAGAAGCACCGGTTTCGCCGCGTCGGGGAAAGCTCGAATGACGAGATGCTCGCCGTTGCCCTCGGCTGCGATCTTTTCGATCTGGAGGTCCAATCCGACTTTGCTGGCCTCGTTCTCGACCCACATCACGACAGCCCGGCTGCGCTCGACATCATATGACGGCGATTCGATCTCGACGATCTGATGGATCAATTCGATGATCTGCGCTTGTCTGGCCTGAAAATATTCTAGGATCGCACCTGGTTCCATCGGTGTTTATTTTGCGGTAGGCGAAACGTTGAAGATCGCGTTCAGCGTCTCACCTAGCCGATAGCCCGCCATTGCAAGCTGCCGCTCTGCCAGCTTAAAGGCTTTCTTTGTGTACTGTTTCGACGGCATCTGATTTCGTTTGAGATCAGGCGAGAAGACTACTGTATTGTCATAGGCAAAGCTTTCCTTTTGCCATTCGTCATACTGTCCAAGTTTAAGGCCGGCCTGCAGCGAACTGAACGGATTAGCCTTTATCATTTTTTTTGCGACCGATTCGAGATAATCGCGTTCGCACATTCCGGGCTTTATCGACACATTCCGATTTACGATCGAATCCCAGAACCAATGGAGGTTCACCTGCTGGGCCCGCGGCGTGCCTTCGGGTGTCAGTTGGAAAAGGTTACCACCCTGATCGCCCTTTGGCTCTTTGTCTGTAACGCGGCCGGATGTATGCAAGGGCTGATGAAGATCGCCGCCGATGTGCATCAGCCAGGCAATGGCAATGGCCTTTTCGGATGAGCGGGAGGAAGGATTTCTGAGCACTGCATCGAACTCCTTTAATTTTGGTACGCCCTGGCCGCCTTCGGGAAAGCCGGTTAGGAGTTCCACTTTGCCGTCCACCTGTTTCCAGAAAATATCGTCATAGTGCCAATTTGACCTGTGATATTTCCGCTGCCGGACCTCATTCCGGAAACCGGATTCGGCCCCAAAATCACGGACAATATCGGCCCATGTCGCCACAAGCATAAAATATTCTAGCTTGCGAACATCATCCGACTCGACGCCGTATGGCTGATAGTAAATGCCAAGAGTTGAATCTTCGGGCGCCGTTCGCAGAATGCGTATCACATTCTCGCGTGCCTGCGGCGACATCCGCTGCCACGCAATATATCCGGTAATTTTGTGGCCGACGTCATCCCACGCAAAGGCCGGCACGGCAAGCAGTATTGCGGAAATCAAGACATAGATCACCTTTTTTGACAATTTTTTCATTTTTTTTCTCCGAATCTTTGTGGAAGATTCTACCGAATACGCGTAATAGAAGGAAACGAGCGTAATTTTTACTGCTGGAGCAGGCAAACTTTCCATGCTTAGCATCATCATAAGTTACGCAAATCTTTCCCCTTAGATCGTTCTAGTTAATGTGAAAGGTTACATTTGACTGGCTTT
>CAUJFK010000319.1 GCA_963169175.1 Acidobacteriota bacterium
GTTTGCGCGGTTCGCCGATAGTGCTATTCAGTACGCCGGGTTCGAGAAAGGCGAGCGGGGAATTGAGATCGCACACGAGATAATCGATGAAGAGATGTCGATGAAGGCGTTGGCACAGATCGCTCAGATATTGTTAGTTCAGAAAAATGAAACTCTCGCAGATCAGGCGCTTGCCGCAATTCCTGACAACGAGCATCGGATGTTCGCCCTTGTCGCCCTGAGTGACACGGCGGCGGCAAACGGTGAACTCGGACGCGCGGTCACGCTATTAGATGAGGCCAAGGCACTCGCGGAAGAGGTCCCGCAACTCGCCTCACGGGCGTCGGCCTATATGGAATTTGCGAAACGCTCCGCAAAGTTCGACGACGCAGCCCGCGTCGATTCCGCCGTGCGGCATTGCCTCGAATCCATAACCTCGATTCGCGATGAAAGCATTAAAGCATCTTCACTTGCCGAACTCTCTTCGGTCGCCGACGAACTGGAATTACCCGTGGCGGAGAAATATGGCGAGATAGTGAGGTCGATCGTGACAAAAGCATTGCAGCGGGGAATGTAAGGAGCTGCAATAAAAGGCTAAAGGCTCTTAGGTAGGCCCTTCTTTTGAGTTGCTGCGATATGGATGCGAAGGAACGCAGGCGATATGAGCGTAATTAAGGATCAGCAGTTATCAAGTACCTCGAAGGCTAATTCTTATGAAAGAATTGGCGAATATTGGGACAATCATACCTTGATGACCCTTGGGATGAGACGGTTGAAGCGGAATTCGAAATTCGTGCAGAACGACAACATCGAATCGCCATCGATCCTGATGTTTTTGAGCATCTCGAGAAGGAAGCCCGTATTCAAGGTATCGTACCGGAACGGCTTCTGACAAATTGCTGTCTGAAAGGCTTGGCCTGGCAAAGTGACCTCAATATCAGGCGATATTTAGGCTAGATCATTTTGAACTAAGTCTTCAAGCGATTCGCGCCTTCGAATCATTTCCGCACTTTTGTTTTCCTTAACCAACATCACCGGTGGTAGAAATCGTCCGTTATACTGCATTGCCTGGGCAAGCGAATAGGCACCGCAGTTGAGGAGGGCGAGGATCTCGCCGGGTTCGACGTTTTCCGGGAGAAGGCGATGATCAGGCAGGCGGCCTGAGCCTTCGTGGTCGAAGTAAACATCGCCGCCGTCGCACAATGGGCCGGCTAGTTTGTAGGGCGTATTGTGCTCCTCAGCCGCTCGTTCGGCTGAGATCAGGTGGTAGTACCATTTGTAGGTTTCCATCGAGAGCAGGATATTGAAACCAGCGTCTGTGAGAAGCCAATCGTCGAATGCGGAGTGCGGAGTGCGGAGTGCGGAATTAAAAACAGGCCGCCGCTTTGCGTTCCGAACTGTTGTGAGGCAAATGCCGGCGTCCGCGATTATGCTGCGGCCGGGTTCGAGGAGGATGGTCAGGTTGTCGAGCAGGTGCTCGGTATTGCAGTCGGCGGCGAAATTCTTGACCTCGGTCCACGCATTGCCGATGGCGTCGGCGGGTTCGAAATCGGCGGAGAACATCTCTCGCTGTTCGGTGGGGAATTGCGACGCTGCCGCATCGTGCCGCAGATAATTTACAGGAAAACCGCCGCCGAGATTGACGTGGCTTAGCTTCACGCCCGCTTCCGCATTTATGCGCATCATGCTGTCGAACAGCATCCGAAACGCTTCGGTGTATGCGGCGGGATCAGGGTTCTGCGAGCCGATGTGCAGATGAATCCCAGCCATGTTCAGGTGCGGCGAATTCTTATATTTGCGAAACGCATCGAACGCTTCGTCAGGCATCATTCCGAACTTTGAAGTTAGCAAAGCGGTCTGCAAACCCGAATGGGTGTTCGATTTGATCTCAGGCACAAGCCTTAGGCTTACGTTCGCTGTCTTGCCGAGCCCTTCGGCGGTCTGTTCTATCAGCGAGAGTTCGAAAAGCGAATCGACCTGTATGGCATATATCTCATTTTCGACCGCCATTTCAATTTCCCAAACCTCTTTGCTCGTTCCGTTGAAGATGATCTGCCCGCCCGTGAAACCGGCTTCTAATGCCTTCCACAATTCGCCGCCGCTGTTTACTTCGATGTCGCAATCGGCATCTTTTACGGCGCGAAGAATGCCCATTGTGGACATCGCTTTTGCGGCATAACAGAGTTTTAACGGACGGTCGATCCGCTCGGCGGCTTTCTTAAGACGCTCAATGTTATGACGAAGACGCGGTTCGCTGTAAACGAAAAGCGGCGTGCCATGTTCGCGCGTAAGTTCAACCGCATCGACACCATTGACGTGCAGTCGACCGTTCTTGATCTCGAGAAAATTGTCGATTTCCCAGGGTTGGGGCATAAGGGTTTTTTGCCGCGGATCGACGCGGATGTCGCTGATCAAGAAAATTCGATAGCCAGGTCTTTTTTCTTATCCGCGACAGTCCGCGCAGATCCGCGGCCAATATTCTTCATTTTTTCATCAACTGAATTCCACTGCCTCGTGGATGAAGGCCGGGCAATGAGATCGGTATTTTGCCGGTAATGTCCTGCAGGCCAAGCACCGAGCGGGCGGCGGCGCGTTGAAGGCTGGGCATATCGCCGTATGCCACGAGATAGGTTTTCATATCGGGGAACGACCCCAGCACATACGGATTGCCGAAGCTGATGCCGATGACTTTTTTGTTTGCGGCCAACGCTTCTCTCAAGATGGCGGCACCATTTTCCGGAATTCCAACACTGTTTTTCGCGCCGGAGCGAACGCGGCCGTAAAGGCCGAATACGACAACGTCGGCCTCCTGCATCGCTTTGCGTGCGGCATCGATCTGCTCTTTCAACGAGTTTTCCTGAACATAGCCGGATGTAAATCTTAATCCCGCCAAGCGAAGTCCGCCGACAAAGCTGTTCATCGTCAGCGGCCCGTCGAAGCCGTTCGAGATGCCGATAACGGCTAGGCGTTTTGAGCGGTCGAGCGGTAAGTCGCCTTCGTTGCGGATAAGAGTTATCGCTTTCGTCGCGATCTCATCGGTCAGCGCACGCGTTTCGGCGTTGCCGACGATCTTGTCAATATTTTCGAGCGGAGCTATGCGGTCTTTGAATAAACCGAGTTCGTGTTTCCATGCGATCTGGCGCGTCACCGATTCATCAAGCCGCGACATTGGAATTCGCCCCGAAGCAACCGCATCTTTCAGCCCGCGAAGCATGGCGTCAACATCGGCCGGTTTTTCGAGAATGTCCGTGCCGGCGAGAAAGGCTCGAACGCCCGCTTCTTCCTGGGTGAAATAGATCGTCAGCCCGCTCATTGACATCGCGTCGGAGACGATCAGCCCTTTAAAGCCAAGGTCGTTACGCAAGATACCGGTTTGGATTTTTGCAGAAAGTGTTGCGGGTATAGTCGCCGTTTGGTTGACGATCTCGGCGCCTTTTTCGGCGTCGCCCTGAATAGAATCCTTTAAAGGTTTTATCACTTCCGGATCGATCTGCGGCAGGGCGATGTGGGCGATCATTACCGAGCCGATGCCGTCGTCGATCGCCGTTTTGAAAGGAACGAGCTCAAGCGAATCGAGCCGCGATCGCGGGAGATCGATGATCGGAAGACCGCGGTGCGAATCGACGGCGGTGTCGCCGTGTCCGGGAAAATGTTTCGCCGTCGCGATGACGCGCTCGCTCTGCACGCCCTGTGCGAACGCTGAGCCAAATCGACCAACTTCCCGCGGATCTTCGCCAAAGCTGCGGACGTTTATTACCGGATTGTCCGCGTTGTTGTTTACATCCAGCACAGGAGCGTAAACATGCCGGATGCCAATCGCACGGGCCTCGCGGCCGGTGACGATGCCGACCTTGTATGCGTAATCAGGATTGCCGGTCGCCGTCAACGCCATTGCCCAGGGGAAATTGGTCGCGTCCTCAAAACGCATTCCGATGCCGGTTTCGGCGTCGAGCGACATTAGCAG
>CAUJFK010000320.1 GCA_963169175.1 Acidobacteriota bacterium
ACGCCAATGCCCATGACGCTGCCGCCGGTGAACGAAACGGCCAGTGCCTGTTTCAGGCTTGTCCGGGCCGCCTGCGTTGTCCGGACGTTCGCCTTGGTAGCGATCTTCATGCCGATAAAACCGGCGGTCGCTGAAAAAACGGCTCCGATGATGAACGCGATGCAGATGATCCAGCTTGAATGGATCTGGCGGCCATCGATCTCATGGATCGTCCCGGTATAGGCAAGCAGGGCGGCGGTTATGACGACGAAAATGCCCAGTATCTTCCATTCCGCCTTAAGGAACGCCATTGCCCCGTCAGCAATGTGCTTCGCAAGCTCCTGCATCTTTGCATCGCCTGCATCCTGCTTGCTGACCCACGCGGCCTTTACCGCCATCACCAGCAGCCCCACAACCCCAAAAGCGGGTACCAAAAAAAGTACGTAACTGTTCATATTTGTTGGTTCACATTCTACCGGCCCCTGAAAGTACGCCTCATCAGGCCGTGGAACATCAAAACTATCGATTATCAAACACTTCCCTTACATAATCAATCGCTCACAGCCTGGTCCGGGCGGATGTCGGGATTCTTCTTTCGTAGATTTCGTTCCTGCTTAGTACGTTTCGTGGACGGCAAAGCCGGAAACCGGACCACGGAAGCGACGAATCAAGAACAAAGCCCGCGAATCGAGAGGCCGGTCTTTCTCTTACACAAGGCGCGAATTCCCGCCGTACCACGGCTACAATGTTGGCTTCACCATCACCCGTTTTTGACGCCTTTTGAGACAAATTCCGGCGCTCTGTTTTCGATTCCGTCCAACCCAAAGAATGGCGTGAAACCCCGCGAATGCCAGGTTGCTCCCGTTTCGGATATTTTGTTCTCGTTTCGTGTTGTTCGCGGATGCCGAAGCCGGAAAACCTGCGGCGCCATGTCAGAACCGGGAGCGGTAGCGACTGGGTTCCCTCGGCCAGGCGATGCAAGTCGGTACCGGGACTGGGTTGCCCCGCTCCGCGATGCGGAAGCCCGCACGCAGTAAGGGCATCGTCTCGGGTGAACGAACTCCCTTACTTCGTGCGGACTTCTGTAGGAAGACATGCCCTTACTTCGTGCGGGCCTCCGCAAAAGATTGCTTAACAGGTTTTTCGGCTCTGCCGCCCGATTTGCAGAAAAGCTGCGCTTTTCCGATAATCTCCTAGACTCAGCCGCGGCTATGCCGCCTTCCCATATGACCGACCGCACCGAAGAAATCCGAAATTATCGGGAGAAGGTAAAACGAGCAAACGTCGAAGCAACGAAGCGTGAGGCTTTCAAGGATCTGCTGAATCGCCTTTACGCTCACGATGACGAAACGAAAGCATTGATCGACGTAATGACGGGCGGGGCGGAAAGGCGCATCGTCAACATTCCGCGAAAGGAAAAGATACATCGCGGCGCGGCTGACCAGCTTTACAACAAAATAATTATCGAATTCGAGAATGATCTTTCACGCACGCTCGCACATGCGAAAGAGCAGCTTGCCGGTTATCTCCTCGGCCAATATCGGTCGGGAGAAGGCTCCAACTACACATTGATCGCCTCTGACCTTATCAACTGGAAAGTATTTTCGATCAATGTCGCTCAACTTGACAGCCTCAACCGTCTGAGCGAACACGAGCTTGAGCTAATCGAAAACACGCAGTCGTCGTTTACGCTAAAAGAAGGCAAGGAAGATGACTTCTATTTCTGGATCGACCGTTTTCTTTTCCGTCAGGAAAAACAGAAAGCGAAGCTCGCGACCATTGCCGAATCGTTCGGCAGCCAAAGCCTTGTTTTTCGTGAAGCATATATCGAACTTCAAAAGTATTTCCAAAAAGTAAAAGACACGGGCGAGATCGAAGTCGCGTACGACCAATGGAAAAAAACCCTTAGCATCGCCTACGACAGCTTTAACGATTCGGCCGACAATTTTCTTATTCATACGTACCTCAGCGTTTTTGCAAAGATGCTTGCTTACAAGGTCATCTCGAACGACCCGTATATCGAGGACGAAGAGGTTCGCGGAATTATCGACGGAACGATCTTTCATAATCTGAATATCGAGAACTTTGTCGAAGACGATTTTTTCGCCTGGATCAAAAGCGATGCCGCCCGGCGTGAGCTAAGAACGGTTTTCCGCGCAATTGCGCAGGAACTTTCGATGTTCGACTTTTCGGATGTCGATGAGGATATTTTGAAGGGCGTTTATCAAGAGCTGATCGATCTCGACACGCG
This sequence comes from Acidobacteriota bacterium, assembly GCA_963169175.1. GTDB lineage: Bacteria > Acidobacteriota > Blastocatellia > Pyrinomonadales > Pyrinomonadaceae > OLB17. The sequence goes on from CAUJFK010000320.1 coordinate 2,231, forward strand.
GAAACGGCTGGGCGAATATTATACGCCCGACTGGTTGTGCGAACGGATAGTTGAGGAATTCGAATTCAAGGAAACCGACCGGATCCTCGACCCGGCCTGCGGCAGCGGCTCATTCCTCCGAGCGGTTATCGACAAGCTGAAGCGCGATTTTCCCGATGCGGAGATCGAGAGCATCAATCGGCAGGTCCACGGCATCGACATTCACCCGCTTTCGGTCCAGATAGCAAAAACTACCGTGCTATTGGCCTTGGGCCGTGACGTCCGTCAATCAAGGTTTCCGATTCACGTAAACGTAATTCTGGCCAACACATTGCTTACCCCGAAAGGCATAGAGGATATGTACGGGAGCGAGCTGGAGATGAAAATAGACAAGGAGCGGCTATTTCTCAACTCTTCGATATTCGACGACGCCAGGCTGTTTGACGCCGCCGTGGAGACCGCCGATGAACTGGCTGACCAAACAAAAGGAAAAAAGCAATCCACTCTTGCCAGCTTTCGCAAGGCGATCGAAAATCGCGGGGTCTGCATTGTCGGCGACGAAGTGGCCGAAGGCTTTTACCGCATCTATCAAGGATTCAAGACCGCAAAAGAGAATGGCCGCGACAGCATTTGGAAATTCATAGTTCAAAACCTGTACAAACCGTAC
>CAUJFK010000321.1 GCA_963169175.1 Acidobacteriota bacterium
GCGAAGCGGAATCGGCCGAGGTCGTTGGGCGGGCAGTACGTGAAACAAAGCTCATCGACCCCGCGGGCCGGAAGGCGCTTTTGGACGGCGGCGTAGCGGCCGTCAATGCATCGATCGATCCGATGGTGACTCTGGCACGGCGTGTTGAGCCAGTCATTCGAGCCCTTCGCGAATGGAACGAAAAGAACATTACCGATGTTGAGACCGCAAACGGGACCAGGATCGCCCAGGCCCGCTTTGCGGTCTATGGCAAAAGCATGCCGCCCGATGCCAATTCGCATCTCCGCATCGAATACGGCAAGATCAAAGGCTATGACGAAGACACGACGCTTGTGCCTTATAAGACGACGTTCTTCGGCCTTTACGACCGCAACATCAGCTTCGACAATGCATTTCCGTTCGACCTTCCGCGGCGATTGCTGGAACGCCGTGAGCGTGTAGATCTTTCAACACCGCTTAACTTCGTCTATACCGCCGACACCATCGGCGGCAACTCCGGCTCGCCGGTCGTCAACCGCAACGGCGAGGTCGTCGGCCTGAACTTCGACAGTAATAACCAGAAACTCTCGAACCGTTACTGGTACATCGACGAAGCCGAAGGCTCCCGCGCCGTGGGTGTCCATAGCGCCGGAATTATCGAGGCGTTGCGAAAAATATATGACGCTAACGAGTTGGTGAACGAGCTTACAGGAAAGTAAACGAAAGCGGCTTCATTTCCAAACAGGAAAGGCGTCCGGTTATAGAACTATATCGTTCCTATTACCGGGCGCCTTGCGTTCATTGAGGAGCTGAGAATCTATCCCCTCTGTCGCATGCTTCTCTGCTCCCAACCTTCCCCTGCTCGATCTTGGGTGGGCTGTTCTACTTAGCGGCTCGCCTATAGTTGAAAGCCACTTTTTGTCGTTCGTTACCTGGAATGAGTAAGCTCATGCCTATACCTTGTTCTCCCCCTTCGACTGCTGACTGAATACTCAGCTCTTCTTCGAGCTCTTCACAGTTGAATGCTTCCGAGCTTGATGCCTCTTTTTCTTAACGGTCGGCTTCTTGGCCTTCTTAGCCTTCTTTGCCTTCTTGGTCTTAGTGTCGGCCTTCTTTACCATTCGGGCCGAACGTGTTTTTCCAGGTTTCGTGTCGTGGACCGCTCCGAAGGTATTGACGGAACCGATGGCGATTGCGGCAACCAACATCATTGCCAGAAGTGAGATCTTGCCCAGGCAGCTTTTCAATAGTTTCATATTTGTTCTCCTACGAATAATTACCCGCTTTCCGCGAGTTCAACGGTAGATTACATGGGCAAAGATAAACAGAAGATTAACGTGGGAACAAAATTGAAAAAATATTTTCATCGTTATCCGAACGCGAAATGGAAAGCTCTGTGTTGTGGATCTCGGCGATCCATTTTGCGATCGCGAGGCCCAACCCTGCACCGCTTGCGATGGTTTCTGTCCTTCGGGAATATGCCTTGTTGATCCTATAGAATCGTTCGAAGATAAGCCCTTGCTGATCTTCTGGTATCTCGGGGCCGGTATTGCGGACCTCGATCCGGTTTCCTTCAGCGGTTACACGGACCTGGCCGCCTGGGATGTTGTACTTGACGGCATTATCCAGGAGGTTGAGAAAAAGACGCCTCAGCAACGACTCGTCACCGCGGATCATAGTTGGTTCACATTCAAAGCTGAGTTGTACTTTCGCTTTTTCCGCAAGTGTCCGAATCGAGGTGACGCAATCTTCGATGACCTCATCAAGATGTACCTGGCCGAAGTTAACAGAGGCATCGCCGCCGTCCGCCCGCGCGAGTGTGAACAGGTCATCAACTATTTTTGTTAGACGCTTTCCCTCATCGTTGACGATCCGAAGTGATTCTTGATATTCGCCTACACTCCGATGATCGTTCTGCAAGGCAACCTCTGACTCGCCGCGAACAATGGCAAGCGGGGTTCTCAGTTCATGCGACGCATCTGCCATAAAGCGCCTTTGGCGTTCGAACTCGTGATCGAGCCGATCGAGCAATTGGTTGAACAGGACCGCCAGGTTTCCGATCTCGTCGTTCCGATTCTTGACAGGCAGCCGTTCGTGAAGGTTTTCAGCTCCGATTTGTTTTGCGCGTTCGCCCATCAAAGCGATCGGCCGCAGGCTCTGACGGGCAAGGAAATAGCCACCGAAACCGGCAAGCAGCAGCATTATCGGAGCTCCAACAAAGAAGATATTACGTATGCGTTTTTGAGTTAATTCCTGTTCTTCGACCGAAAAAAAGATGTATAGCCTGAAGTTCTTGCCGCCCAATTGTATCGATCGTTCGAGGACACTAAACGTCTCATTCGTTATGTCGATTCGTGCAAAATTATTTTGATCCCGCACGTTTCCGATAGCGGCGGACGGGTCTTGGTCAAGCGTCTTGCCAACCAACCTGTCCTGCTCATCAAATACCGCAAAATGGTAATCGCGGAAGTTGAACTCAGAAAGAACTTCGATTATCAGGTTCTCAGGTGTTGACCGTGAATGCTTATCATTTCGTGCCTGATTCAGCGCGGCGATCAGGTCATTTGCCATTTCGGAGATGTTTGTCCGCATCTCATCGCGAAGAGCGCGAACGATAAGCGTATATGTGACGGCCGCGAACGCCGAGAAAACCAGGGCCAGAATGCAGATGTACCAAAGTGTAAGTTTTACTCGGATCGACCTAAGCATCCGTGAGAATATAGCCGGCGCCGCGTCGGGTATGGATCAATTGAACCTCGAAGCCTTCGTCCAATTTTCTTCGGAGCCTTTTGATATAAACCTCGATCAGATTGGAAAATGGATCGAAGCTCTCATTCCAAACGTGTTCGGATATTTCTTCGCGGCCAACGACCCGGCCATAATTTATCGCCAGGAACTCGATCAAGGCGTATTCCTTTGTCGTAAGTTCGATCTGAGAGTCGCCGCGCCGTACGGTCTGCGAAACTGTATCGATCTCGAGATCCGCGATGCGGATCGAAGGAGGCCTGATGAAGCTATGCCTTCGAAGCAAAGCGCGAAGCCGGGCAAGCAGTTCGCGAAACTCGAACGGCTTTGTTAGATAATCGTCGGCCCCGCCGTCAAGGCCGATGATTCGATCCTCCACCGCATCGCGGGCGGTCAGCATTAGGATCGGATTGCTGACGCCTGCCTGCCGAAGTTCGGAGCATACCTCGAACCCGTTCTTCCTGGGCAGGTTCACATCCAAAATGAAAATGTCATATGGATTAAGCGAGGCCATATAGGTCGCTTCTTCACCATCGTTCGCAATGTCCACCGCGTACGAATTCTCTCGCAAACCTTTTCCGACAAAACCCGCGATCCGGTGGTCATCTTCTATCAGCAAAGCCCGCATATGGCGATTTTACGACATTTAAGATGAATGTGAGATAAATTTTGCCCCCTGGATTTCATTCGAGTCGGGTCAGTGGACTAAAATCTTGCCATGCACTATCACCTTATCGGAATTTGCGGAACGGCGATGGCTTCGTTGGCCGGAATGCTTCAGGCCGGCGGGCACAGGGTCACGGGTTCGGACCAGAATGTTTATCCGCCGATGTCAACGCAGCTTGAGGCGTTAGGGATCGAGATCTTTAATGGCTACAGGGCTGAGAATGCGGATATTGGCGCCGATGTTACGGTTGTCGGCAATGCGATCAGCCGCGGGAACCCGGAGCTTGAAGAGGTCCTGAACCGGAAATTGATGTACCAGTCGCAGGCTGAGATCGTCAAAGAGCAATTTATCTGCGGCCGCCGTTCGCTTGTCGTTGCGGGCACGCATGGAAAGACAACGACGACCAGCATTGCGGCGTGGGTTTGCGAGGTTGGCGGGCTCGATCCGTCGTTCCTGGTCGGCGGCATCGTGCAGAATTTCGATGCGAGTTTCCGCGTGACGAAAAGCGATCATTTCGTTATTGAAGGCGATGAGTATGACACGGCATATTTCGACAAAAAGCCGAAGTTCATGCACTATCTTCCGGAGATCGCAATCGTCAACAACATCGAATTCGACCACGCTGACATTTACCGCGACCTGCAGGAGATAAAATATCAATTCTCGCGGCTTATGAATCTTGTGCCGGGAAATGGGCGGTTGATATGCGGCACTGATTCACCTGTTGTCCAAGAGGTGCTTGCCGAAATGGACGGCAAACTATTTACAAACATTGAGACCTTCGGGCTTAACGACGAGGCCAAATGGCAGGCACGTTATATCGATTTTTCGGGCGACACGACGCGATTCACTGTTTTCAAAGATGGCCATTCGTGGAGCGAATTCGAGACGAATCTTATTGGCGAGTTCAACGTCCGCAACTGTCTTGCTGTCATGATTGCGGCCGATGCCTGGGGAATTTCAAGGGAAAAGATCCAGGAGGCTTTTCATACATTTAAATCGGTCAAACGCCGTGTTGAGATACGGGGCGAAGTGCGGGGCGTGACCGTTATCGATGATTTTGCCCACCACCCGACCGCCGTCGAGGAAACACTGAAAGCATTGAGGATGAAATACGAAGGCCGCCGTCTGATCGCCGTCTTCGAACCGCGTTCGTGGTCATCGCGCCTCGCAATTTTCCAAGAGCCTTATGGCAAGGCGTTTTCCTATGCCGATTACGTCATCATCGCCGGAGTTTACAACACCTCAAAGGCGAGCGAACTGGGCAAGGTGCTCGATGTTGCGGAGTTGGTCAAGACACTTGACCTTCAGGGCAAGGCCGCAATGTCATTCCCCGATGCCGACGCGATAGTCGAGCATCTCGCACCCGAAATGAAAGA
>CAUJFK010000322.1 GCA_963169175.1 Acidobacteriota bacterium
GCGCGACGAGGGCTTTTAGCTCGTCCGACAAACTTAAGTTTGTCGATCTTTCATCATCGGGCAACAAACTAAAGTTTGTTGGACCCTTGACGCAAAAGGCTACCATCGCGGTGCCTTTTGTTTCGTCGGGGACGCCGATGACGGCGGCTTCGGTTACTAGCGGGTGCGAGACGAGGATGCTTTCGACCTCCGCGGGGCCGACTCGTTTGCCGGCTACCTTTAACGTGTCGTCGCTGCGGCCAAGGATAAACCAGTGGCCGTCGGCGTCGCGCACCGCCCAATCGCCGTGGACCCAGATGTTTTTGAAACGGCTCCAGTAGGTTTCGAGATAGCGTTCCTTTTCCTGCCAAAATCCGCGTGCCATTCCGATCCAGGGCTGTTTGATCACAAGTTCGCCTACCTCGCCGGGTTTCACCGGCTTACCGTTTTCGTCGAAGATATCGACATCCATTCCGGGACACGGTGCAGGAAATGAACACGGCTTTATCGGCAGCAGCGGATTTCCCATCAAAATGCCGCCCGCGATCTCGGTGCCGCCGGAATAGTTGATGATCGGCAGCTTGCTGTTCCCAACCTTTTCAAACAACCACCACCACGGCGCCGGATTCCACGGCTCGCCAGTCGAGGCGAGAATGCGGAGAGATGACAAATCATGCCTTTCATGCGGCGGTTTTTTTGAAGTACAGCCATCAGCTATAAGCTCAGAGCTGTCAGCCCGATTTTTCGATGACTGGCTGACAGCTGATGGCTTAGAGCTTTTAGCTGTACTTTCATCTGCTCCGGCAAGCGAACGAATAAGTGTCGGTGAGATGCCGAGGACCTCGACCTTGTGTTTCGCACAGAATTCCCACATGCGGTCGGGTGTTGGGTAATCGGGGGCGCCGTCGTAGATGCAGATGGTGGCGCCGTTTATAAGCGCACCGTAGATCAGCCACGGTCCCATCATCCAGCCGATGTCCGTGTACCAGCAGATCCGCGTGCCTTTGCCCACATCCGTCCCAAACGCCATGTCCTGCGCCGCCTTTATCGGAAAACTTGCGTGCGTATGGGCGATACCTTTTGGCTTACCGGTCGTGCCGGAGGTGTAGAGGATGATGAGCGGGTCTTCGGCGGAGGTTTGTTCGAGGACCGTGCAACGGTTTCGACCTTCAACCCCTTCTTTGAGAAGTTGATCAAAGGTGCACCAAGTGTAGTTTATTCGGCCAAGAGGAGCTCGATCTTCGCGCGTTGCTGTGTCGACTAGAAAGATGCTTTCCACTTTAGAATCCTCTAAAGCTTGAAACGCGGGATCGAACGAGTCGACAAACTTTCCTCGACGCGGGAACCCATCGCACATAAACAGGCCGAATGCTTCTACAGCCTTGAGACGACTTCGGATTGCTTCAGCCCCATACCCTGAAAATACCGGTACGGCTATAGCTCCAATCCGGTTGATGGCAAGCAGAGCGACTACGGTCTCGATCATCATCGGAAGATGGATGCCGACAGCGTACCCCTTTTTCACGTCGTTGAAGATTAGTCCTGAAGCACAGTCTTCAACTTGCTCTAGCAATTGAGCGTATGTCAGGCTGCGAGAACTGCCGTCCTCACCTTCCCAGATAACCGCTGGCTGATCCTTCATCTCATCCGTCTGCCAGCGGTCGAGGCACATTTCGGTGATGTTTAGGCCGGCGTGGGTGGGGAGGCCGGTCGCTACCGCTTGCGGTTCTGACAAGGGCACACTCCCTACTGGTCGTGTTTCTGCCTTGTCGGCCGAAGGCAAAGGTACGTGATCTGCTGTCGCAGGTCGTATGGTCTCTGCGACAGCGCGTCTCTGCGTTGAAAACCAATCAGGAAACTCCGGACCGTCGGAAACATCTAGGAGTTTCTCGTACGGCGGATCGAAACGAATGTCGAGGAATTTAAGGACATCTTCGGTAAATTTTTCGACGTCACGGATCGAATACTCGTAGAGTTCATCCCAGGTTGAGACGCCGACCTGTTTCATAAAGCGCATTAGCTGCGAGCGTTCGATGACATCGGGTGTTGGTGTCCAGGCTACAGGTTGGTTTTCGAGGATGTTCGTGTCGTCCATAGGGAATTGAAATCTATTGAAATGCCGGGCACAAATCGGCTAACATTGTGTTGGCCCGCCATTTTTCCCGCTTGCCTGCATTATAATGAAAAAGACGATAGAAGCCGAAGACCTCAGGGATATGAATTTTGCTGCTCCTTTGGAACCCTTGCCGGCTGCAATGGCGCCGCATGCTAGTTCGTACGCGATCGGCCCGCTCTCTGATCAACCGGAGTTGACGGTTCTCGATACCTTGCTGAAAACCGTGAAATGGGTATTCCTATTTCTGCCGGGCACGATCGCCATACATTGCTGTGTGATGATGTCCTCACTTTTTGTCCTGAGCGGCAATTGGCCTGAGGGAATGCTCCTCGAATTATTTGGGGCTCTGATGATCTATTCGTTCCTCGTGCTCATGGGACTCGGCCGGCTTAGTGACCTGCGGTATTGGAAGGTCATCGGTGCGATATTGTCGTCGAGCATTTTACTGACCGTTATATATCAAATATTTTCGATCTTGACCGGCTACGATTACTTTGGATGGGGAATGCTGCTGACCGCACCGATAACAATAATGTTTGCAGAGTTTATGAAGGCACGTTTGGATAATGGTGAATGCGTTTAAGGTTCGAGCCCGGCACAAAACATGAAATGGTGGACGCAAAAAGTCCGCCTTTTTTTCCTTGAACGATCAACTTTTTCAGTTTGCTCAAATTCGCATATGAACTCATAATCCCTGAAATACCATTATGGCCGAACGATCGAATGTAGCCTTGCCATCGAACCTGTTTGAGGGGAAAACCGCGATTGTCACCGGCGCCTCGCGCGGTGTTGGCCGGGCGACGGCCTTGAGGCTTGCAGAGGGCGGAGCGAATGTTGTCATCAATTATCTGAAGAGCGAAGAAAACGCTCTCGAAGTGGTCAAATTGTGCCAGAACAAAGGCGTCGAAGCGATCGCCGTGCAGGCGGATGTTTCGGACATGGTCGAGGCTCAGAAGCTGGCACGGCAAGCATTGGAAAGATTTGGGCGGACCGACCTGCTTGTGTGCAACGCGGGCATTTGGGAAGGTGCACCGATCGAAGACATGACCGAAGAGGTTTGGAATAATGTCCTGAACACAAATCTCAAATCGGCCTGGGCGATGACGAAGGGATGTGTGCCGGCGATCAAAAAGCAGGCAAGCGGCGCGATCGTGATGGTCTCGTCCACAGCCGGTCAGCGGGGCGAGGCCAATTATTCGAACTACGCTGCGTCAAAGGGTGGACAAATTTCATTTACGAAAGCACTTGCTTCTGAGCTGTGCCCGAAAATTCGCGTTAACGCCGTCGCTCCGGGGTGGATCGAAACCGCGATGGTGCGGCCGGTTTTTGAGGATGAGGAGTATAAGCAGAGTGTCCTGAATTCGATCCCGCTGAACCGAATGGCGGCGACCGATGATATTGCACTCGCGATATGTTTTTTGCTCTCCGACTGGTCACGGCACATCACTGGTGAGGTCTTAAATATTAACGGTGGGGCGGTTTTGTGCGGGTAGGCAGATTCGAGAAGGTCCGCGAAATTGCTTGCATTGTTTTGTACCATGGACGAGCGATCGCGGTGAGTCGTATCTGATAGTGTCCTAACTTTCTGATGCTCAACTCAAATTGTATTCTTGGTGTTTCTTTGCGACCTTTGCGGCTTTGCGTGAAACCAGGTTTTAGCTCACGCAAAGCTCGCCAAGGACGCAAAGTAGAAACCCACCACTACGCGATCAGAACGCTACCAGTATTCTCGAACCGCTGTGGGTGACTTGACAGAACCGTGCATCTGGCTTTATTTTGTAGAAACTGGCTGAAGAGAGGGTCAGGTTTGAAAATTCGAAAGCGTGGCGATTTAAGGCAACTTGCTCCACGATAAAAACTGCTAAAGCGTCTCGGCGCGGTTCAAAATTCCCGTCGAAGATAAGCGAAGAACTTATAAAAGCTCTCGTGCAATTTAGCACGAGGGCTTTTTTTGTTTTCGGAAGTTGCCAAAAAAACAGGAGGAAAGAATGAGCGAACAACAATTTAATTTCAACACACTGGCACTTCACGGCGGGCAAGAAATAGATCCGGCCACCAATTCAAGAGCGGTACCGATCTATCAGACAACGAGCTATGCGTTTAATGACGCCGATCACGCGGCGCGGCTTTTTGCCCTAAAGGAATTCGGCAATATTTATACGCGCTTAATGAACCCGACGACGGATGTTTTCGAAAAACGCATCGCGGCGCTCGAAGGCGGCGTTGCGGCCCTCGCAACAGCAAGCGGCCAGGCGGCCGAAACTTTAACGATCCTGACGCTTGCGGGTGCGGGCGATGAGGTCATCTCAACCACCTCGCTTTACGGTGGAACGTACAATCTTTTTCATCACACGCTGCCGAGGCTTGGGATCAAATTCCATTTTATCGACGGTGCCGATTTCGATGGCGTCGAAGCAGCGATAAACGACCGGACCAAGGCGATCTACACTGAAACAGTCGGCAACCCAAAGCTCGATGTTATCGACATCGAACGTCTTGCCGAGATCGCGCATCGCCATGGGCTGCCGCTCATAATCGACAACACCATCCCGTCACCTGCTCTTTGCAATCCGATCAAATGGGGAGCGGACATTGTCGTTCATTCGGCGACGAAGTACATCGGCGGGCACGGAACGACGATCGGCGGCGTGATAGTTGATGCCGGCAAGTTTGACTGGGCGGCGAGCGGGCGGTTTTCCGAATTCAGTGAGCCCGATCCAAGCTATCACGGCATCTCATACACCGAAGCATTCGGGCCGCTTGCCTTTATTATCAAGGCACGCGTTCAAGGGCTGCGTGATACAGGTGCGGCGTTATCGCCCTTCTCGTCATGGCAGCTTTTGCAGGGAACCGAGACGCTGCCGCTGCGCGTTGAACGCCACAGCGAAAATGCGCTTTCGGTCGCCAAGCATCTCGAAACGCATCCGTTGGTCGAATGGGTCAATTATCCAAAACTCGACTCTAGCAAATATCGCGAGTTGGCCGACAAGTATCTTGAGAACGGCGGAAGCTCGATCGTAACATTCGGAATCAAGGGCGGATTTGACGCCGGCAAACGCTTTATCAATTCGGTCAAGCTATTCTCGCTGCTGGCAAATATTGGCGACGCAAAATCGCTGGTGATCCATCCCGCATCCACGACCCATCAGCAATTGACGCCGGAAGAACAATTGTCAACCGGCGTAACGGCCGACTTGATCCGGCTTTCGGTCGGGATCGAAGACGTCCGCGACATTCTGGCCGATCTGGATCAGGCGTTGCAATTATCGACAGAATCGGCAGATTCGGCCTCGGCCTGATCGATCGTTTGGGGCGGCTAAAGCCTGGGTGATCCATCTCCTGTCACGAACTTTCGCCGCCCGAACGGAGGTGAGTATGTATGTTTGAAATAGATTTCACGATCAACGAACCGTTCGAGCTTGAAAACGGCGATGTCCTTGATGAAGTGCGGCTTCGGTGCAGCATCTTTGGACGGCTGAATTCGGATAAGTCGAACGCCGTGCTTGTCTTTCATGCGTTGACCGGCAGTTCGCGGGTGGGCGACTGGTGGGAAGGCGTTATCGGTAACGGGGAGGCCCTCGATACCTCTGAACTGGCATTTGTCTGCGTCAATTATCTTGGCTCGTGTTACGGTTCGATGAGTGCCAGGGAACTAAAGAACCGGCTCGGTGAGCTTCCGGTGGTGACCACCCGCGACATGGTGCGGGCGAACGCGCTGTTGTTCGATCATCTCGGGATCTCAAAGTTTCGGGCCGTCGTCGGCGGCAGCGTAGGCGGAATGCTGGCGCTCCAGTTCGCGGCTGATCTTCCGGAGCTTTCAGATGAGATAATCCCGATCGCCGCGACACCGCTTTCGGCAATGGGCCTTGCTCTGAATCACATTCAGAGACAGGCGGTCCGCGGCGGCGACATTGAGCTTGCACGCAAGATCGCTGTCGTTTCGTACAAATCGCCAGAGAATTTTGAAGCAAAGTTTGCCCGCAGGCCAAATCGCAATGGCGAAGACCCGGCCCGCCGGCACGATCATCGTTTTGATATAGGCGGCTATCTCGATCATCATGGCGAGGCCTTTCGCGAACGGTTTGAGATCGAGAGCTATGAGCTGATCACAAAGGCGATGGATCTCTTTGATCTGACGGACGAACAGGCCCGGCGGATCAGGGCAACCGTCTCACTTGTCGGGATATCGAGCGATTGGCTTTTTCCGGCGGCGGGGGTGGGTGGG
>CAUJFK010000323.1 GCA_963169175.1 Acidobacteriota bacterium
AAACTTTCCAACCGCTGTCTGTGCTCCTGTTTTTAGCAATTGCATCGGATTGGAAACCGAAGTTGAGATTGGAGTCGCCGAAGGATTGAAGCACGATAGCTGTATTCGTTGTGATGAATTAGTAAGTATAGACAGATCGGATCTAACCCACTTTATAGGATCGCTCTCGCCGCGAAAGATTCAAGAATTAAATCGAGCTTTGAAGGTTGCCCTCGATATCGAATGAGCGAACGCCCTGTACTAGCGAAAACTTTGACGAAACGAATAATCTGCGGCTTTTTGATACCCAGAAAGTATGTACGAAAAACAATTTGAAGGAAGATCGGCGATTGTCACTGGTGGGACTCGCGGTATCGGGAAGGCGATCGTGTTTGAGTTGGCTCGACGCGGGGCGAATGTTGCGTTTAATTATGCGAAGAGCGCTGACGAGGCTGAACGGCTTCGGGCCGAGGTTGAGGGGCTTGGCGTTAAGGCATTTGCGGCGCAGTGCGATGTTGCGAATACCGAGCAGGTTGCGGCTTACGTTGGGCAGGTGAAAGATGCGTTTGGGGCGATTGATATGCTTGTAAATAACGCCGGCATCACGCGCGACCAGTTGATCTTGCGGATGAAGGAAGACGATTGGGACGCCGTTATCGATACCAATCTGAAAGGCGCGTGGAATTTTTGCAAGGCGGCGATCAGGCCGATGATGCGGAATGAGAATGGCGGGTCGATAGTTAATATCTCATCGATCAGCGGCGTTGTCGGAATGCTTGGCCAATCGAATTATTCTGCGTCAAAGGCCGGAATGATCGGACTGACCAAGTCGCTTGCAAAGGAAGTAGCGAGCCGAAATATCACGGTAAACGCAGTCGCTTTCGGGCTTATCGAAACTGAAATGGCGAGCGAAATGAACGCCGAATATCGCGAAAAGATACTCGCCCAGATCCCACTTGGGCGGCTTGGGAATGTACAGGAAGCGGCCGAGGTCGTTTGTTTTGCGCTGTCCGATGCGGCCCGCTATATTACCGGCCAGGTTATCCAGGCGGACGGCGGACTGGCGATGTAGGGAACGGGGAATGTCGCTTCAGGAAATTAACGAGGAAGAGCAGCAAACCGGCCCATCACCTGTCGCCTTTAGAATCCCGGTCCCGAAGTACACGGTGACGATATTGGCGTGCATAGGGGCGGTATTCGCGGTTCAACTTTGGGTCGATCGGCCGCGGCCTGACTCGCTTACGGGCCTGCTTTTTCATGAGTTGATCGTCTCAAGCCTGCGGGCGGGTTTCGTCAAGCCGGCGTTTTTTGACGGCGAATACTGGCGGATCCTGACCGGAGCTTTTCTCCACGGATTTGTCGTACACGTTGCGCTGAACAGCTATGCCTTTTACAGCTTTGGCAAGCTGTTCGAGTTGCTCACTAATCGGGCGCATTTGCCGATCGTGTTTCTTTTGTCGGCGATCTCGGGCGGACTCCTGAGCGCCTACTTTATCCCGGATGGAATATCGGTCGGGGCGTCGGGCGGCATCGTTGGCCTTATTGGCTACCTGCTGATTTATGCCTTTCGGCGGCGCCGGTTCGTTTCTTCTGCATTCCGCAAGAACCTGTTACTTAACATCGGTTTTATACTCGTGTTCGGCCTCGTGCTTTACAGGGTCGTCGATAACTGGGGGCACATCGGCGGATTGATCGCCGGAGCGATCTATGGCTTGATACAGATCCCGTCAGACGAATATAAAGACCCGCAAGAGGCGGGCACGTTCATACAGATCGCAGGCCTTGCTGCCCTCGGCGTCAGCATTGCAACTGCGGCGTTCAGTATCTATGTGATGCTGGAGGGCTGAATCTCTTATCTTCAGAATACATGCCGCGAGTCAGAGTTCATCAACATGTAAACCCCCTTGCGCCGTACTATCGCCGGGCCCCAATGCCTGTGGATCTTGCGGCGGTTTTTGCCGATCCTGAACTGCCGCTTCATCTCGATATTGGGTGTGCCCGCGGGCGCTTTCTCTTACGGATGGCAAAAACGGACCCTCGCTGGAATTATCTCGGCGTTGAGATACGCGAACCGCTTGTCATTGAGGCAAACCGTCTGGCAGAGGAAGCAGGGCTTGTGAATCTGCATTATTCCTTCTGCAACGCGATGCTCTGGCTTGAGCCCCTGCTTCAAGGTGTTCCGCAAGGGCTTTTGCAAATGGTGACGATCCAGTTTCCCGATCCCTGGTTCAAGAAAAAGCACGCAAAACGTCGTATGGTCAATCAAGAATTGATCGACACGATAGCCCGCCAGTTGGCCGGAGACGGCCGGGTATTCGTGCAGACTGATATTGAGTTTTTGTCGGAGGAGATGTTTGAGTTGTTTCGATCTGACCGACGGTTTGGACAAGTGAGCGCTGCCGAAAGCCCATTTTCAGTTACGACCGAGAGGGAAAACGCGGTCGAAGAAAAGGGCCTGCCAATTTACCGGGCGATCTTCAAACCCATAGAACAGGCTGTCAACTTGTTAGCGCATGCTGGTGATCTAACGGCATAGAGCGGCCGAGGATGTCTGAAAACTTTAACCGACTTCATAATAGAGGTAATTTGAACGCGGATCAGGCGGATCAAGCTGATTTTTACGGATCTATCCGTCTTGATCCGCCTGATCCGCTCGATCCGCGTTCAAAGATGCCTTTGCTGCCTTAGACTTTTCAGATACCTGCTATGGGGTTGGGTCACTTCCAGTTTTTTTCTTTTTTGAATCGTTTGACGACCATATCACGGCGCATTTTGGGCAAGTGGTCGATGAAGAGTTTTCCGTCACAGTGATCGGTCTCATGCATAAACGCTCGGGCCGCGTAGCCTTCCGCCTCACTTTCGAACCATTCACCTTTTTCGTTTTGTGCCTTTAACCGGGCTTTCATTGGGCGGACGACGACAGCGGGCACTTTGCCGACTGACAGGCAGCCTTCCTGGCCTGACTGCTCGCCTTCGGTATAGACGATCTCAGGATTTGCGGCGATCAATTTGATACCGTTGCAATCCATAACGAACAGCCGCAGGTTCAGCCCGATCTGCGGTGCGGCCAAGCCGACACCCTCGGCCTTGTACATTGTGTCGAACATATCGGCACAAAGTTCAGCCAGGCCGCTGTCGAACTCAGTGACGGGCTTGCCAACCTGGCCGAGAACGCTCTCAGGGTATTCGGTGATCGTTCTAACTGCCATAAAAAACGGCAGAAACACGACCGGTAGGGAGTGCGCCGTTCGATTGCGGATTTGAGATTTCGGAATGCGGATTTCAAATCCAAAATCCAAAATCGGCAATCCAAAATCGATCGCCACACTCCCTACCGGTCGTGTTTCTGCCCTTATCTTGGAATAAAGCCGCTTCGGGCGCCGCGCCCGTATCCGCGTTGAGCGAAAAATCCCTTTTCTTTGCGGGATTTACATTCCCAGCAAATAACGCGCGTTTCGTTCTCTGGATCGAACCAAACATTATAGTGTTCCATCACGCGGTCGCACTCAGCGCACCGGCGCGGAGGCTTATCGGTAATTTTCGGGTCAAATGTATCGATCATGATATTTGGGGTTAGAAACTCGACTCGTACAAGTTTAGGTCGAAATAGAAAGGAAGCCAAGTTTACCGAACGCCGACCTTCCAAAGATCATACGCAGGCTGAACGACGCTGTTGCCGGACCAGCGGATCGGTCACCGGGTAAGAACAAGGCGGCCGCGGGAACAAAGGGATTCCCGGGCCGCCATATTGTGTAATGCTCGATCTATACGGCTACTCTGGCTGGCCTTTGCACCCCGAGTCAAACAGCGCCGGCACTTTGGTACTGATGATCGGATAGTTTTCAGCGTCTTTGTTTATTTCCAGCCAGCCCAGATACTCTTCGGGTATCGACATATCCGAGAAGATGGCCTCGACCGGGCATTCGGGTATACAGGCATCGCAGTCAATGCAGCTATCGGGGTTGATAAGCAAACGATCAGGCAGTTCATGAAACGCTTCGACAGGGCACACGGCGGCGCAGTCGGTGTACTTACAATCAATGCAGGGTTCGGTAACAATATAGGTCATAAAGTTTAGGGTCCCGCCTTTAGGCAGCTTCGCGGTCGAACGTAAGGCCGTGGGCGGCAATCTGCAAAAAAACAGGAACTCCAAACGTAAAACCGTAATATCCTGAGGATAACTTGTCAATTCGGGTAAGACAAGTGGTAGAATGCGAGCATCACGATCAGAAAAATAGGTTCGTTAAATACAAGGAAACAATAATGAAAGATATCAAAGCGGAACGCGAGCTATCCCTTGATTTTCTTCGCGTGACCGAGGCGGCGGCTATTGAATCAGCTAAGACGATGGGGCAGGGTGACCGCAAGCATTCTGACCATGTCGCGGTCGAAGCGATGCGCGAGGTAATGGATACCGTACCAATGCGCGGCCGCATCGTTATCGGCGAAGGTGAGCGGGACGAGGCGCCAATGCTTTATATTGGCGAAGAGGTCGGAGGCGGTGTATATGACGCCGATCTGCGGAAGGAATTCCCGGAGGTAGATATCGCGGTCGATCCGCTTGAGGGGACCAATCTATGTGCCCTCGGTGCCAACAATGCCATTGCGGTGCTGGCGGCGGCCGAGCGGGGCGGGCTATTGAATGCTCCTGACATCTACATGGATAAGATCGTCGTCGGGCCCTCAAGCCGCGGGGCGGTCGATATTGACGCACCGGTAGCGGATAATTTAAAAAACATTGCCCGCCGCCTGGGACGCGATGTTGATGACCTGACCGTTATTTGTCTTGACCGCTCCCGGCACAAACAGTTGATAGCAGATGTCCGTGCAACGGGCGCGAGGATCAGGCTCATCTCGGACGGCGACCTTTCCGCGGGTATTTCGGCGGCGGTCGCGGGTACGAATATTCACGCTCTGATGGGCATTGGCGGTGCGCCTGAGGGCGTTATAACCGCTGCGGCGATGAAATGCCTCAATGGCGAGATACAGGCAAAGCTCATCTTCGATCCCGAACGCCTGGGTGTGGATAAGACCAAGGTGCCGCCGGCCGAAAAGGTGAAGGAACGCCTTCGTGAAATGGGTATCAGCGATCCTGAAAAGGTCTATGATACGAACGACCTTGCTCCGGGCAAGAAAGTTATCTTCGCCGCCACCGGTGTTACTGATGGAGCACTTCTGCGGGGCGTAAGATTTTTTGGGGCGGGTAAGCGAACGCATTCGGTGGTTATGACGACGGATTCGAAAAGTATCCGCTTCGTCGATACGGTCCACGTCGAAGGCGGGCCGGATGCGGTTATTCGGTTTTAAACTGTCACAATCCGAACGATCGGCGTTGCTATGTCAGACGTTGTTGAATTCGGACAAATTCAACTATGCGACGGTCAGGAACCGGATGGGAACTGGTTTCAGATATCGTCAAGGGGACTCGGAATACCTTCCAGAAAGCCTTAAACTGTAAGGCGGACGTAAATATGATAAGTATGAAAAGTCTTCGGGTTTTTTCTTCCTCTCCTTCCTCTTCTTCTGTGGTTAGATCGAAAGAATAACCACGGAAGAAGGTGAAGAAGAGGAAGAAAAGGGAAGTAAAAAGATTCCGATCGAGGGATAGATTCTAAGGTTAGACCTGTGTTGGAGGGTTGCTTTGGGAGCCAGAAATAACAACGGATTTTCACAGAACGGACACAAAGCTGCCGACGGCGGCAAGCTGATCGTCTTGACCGCTCCTTTGACCGAGTCTATCGACCATGCCGGCTATTTTATTCAGATGGCGATGGCCTCGCTGCCCGTCTGGCTGGAATGGATCCTCGACCGCAAGTATCCGGAATGGCGAACTGTTGAGCACAATCCCGACAGGTCAGCGAAGTATATGCCCGCGGGCGTGCGCCTGGTCGAGAAATCCCTTCAGCGTGCGTACGACAGCGGCGACATTGTTGCCTGCTTTCCCCAGGACCTTGAGAAATTCATCGGGCCGCGGACGCGCGTCGTCGGCGTTTCGACACATAATCCGCTGGGCGTAACATTTGCCGCCGGCGTTTATACATCTATATTCGGCTCGTCGAAAATGCCGATAAATTCGCATTATTCGCGGCAGCTTTTCGCCCAGATAAGATCAAATCCGCACCGCGACAAATTTAAGGTCATCGTTGGCGGGTCCGGCGGATGGCAGATAATTCAAACGGACCTTTTTGATGAGCTTGGTGTTGATTGTGTCGTCGAAGGCCGCAGCGAATCGGACGAAACACTTGACCTTTTTGCAAAAGCCATCGCGGGTGAGGAGGTTCCGAAAGAGATCACGGTCAAACATCCGGTCGAACGCGACGCTATCATTTTTCCGGATACTCGGACGACGTTCGGAGTTGTGGAAATGACCACCGGCTGCGGCCGCAGGTGCAAGTTCTGCCTGCCCGATCTCAATCCGCAGATCGATCTTCCGAAAGAGAAGATAATGCATGCCGTACAGGCAAACGTTCGGGAAGGGAACAAGCAGATCTCGCTTGCAACCGAAGATATGTTCATCTGGGGCCAGGTTCATACTGACACGCCGTTCTATTTTCCGAACCGCGAGGCGTTGCTCGACCTGTACAGCGATGTGGTCAACACGCCGGGGGTCGAACAGCATGTGCTGAGTCATTCGACCATTGCACCGGCTGTTGTTGATCCTATTCTTATAAAGGAACTTTCGCGGATCTTGCTGCCAAAGAGCCCGATACATTTTCCATACCTGAGCAGCCACCCCGAGAAAAAGGCGCTTGCTCCGCTGATAGGGCTTGAAACCGGCTCTGTTCGCATGGCGAAAAAAGTGATGTCGAGCAAAGGTGTGCCGTTTTCGATCGAGCATTGGCCAAGTGTTGTACTGGAAGGTTTGCGTGTTCTCAATGAAAACAACTGGTTCCCGGCGATGACGCTGATCGTCGGCAATCCGGACGAGACCGACGAGGACAACATGGCAACGCTCGACCTGATCTACGAAATGGAACGCCGCGGCCTGTTCGCCTTTTTGATCCCGTCTATCTTTACTCCTCTGCACGATACGCGGATGGAAATGGAGAAAGGCGTTACCCAAACCCGACAGCTTACGCCGCTGCAATGGCAGTTGATGATGAAGTGCTGGAAAATGAATCTGCGGCCCGGCCAATACAGCTGGTGGGGCCCGACCGCGTGGCGTATTGGGTCGATTGGTATGTGGCTATACAAACTTCGCAAGCTAAATGGGCCAAACTTTACATATCCGCTGCTGATGTTTTCGGGCGCCCTCAGCGAAAAGCGGCTTGAAAAGATGGGCAAGATCTATATGGGCCAGTCCTTGAAGACCAAAGATCGCAATGAGCTGATAGCAACGCTCAAGCCAAATCAGTTAAAGCATTTGCGCGCCGATAACGGCGGCCTGCCGGTGCGCGGACCCGAGTCCGCCATGGCGGCCGCAGCGGTATAGAGTCCGCGTTTCTATGAATAAACCATACGTACTAGATCTCAGCCAGGTTGGAAATAAGGATGTGGCCCTCGTCGGCGGCAAATGCGCGAGTCTGGGTGAATTGTTCCGTGAATTGACGACGAAAGGCGTTCGAGCGGTGGATGGATTTTCCACGACCAGCTACGCATACGAACTGCTGCTAGAGAATGACGGCCTCAGGAAAAAGCTCCAGAAACTGCTTAAGGGCCTGGATGTTAACGATCTGGATGCACTCGCAAGCGTCGGAAGCCAGGCGCGGCAATTGATGCTGGACGCTCCATTTCCCGCCGAGGTCCAATCCGCCATCCACGAGGCATACACGCGCCTTGGCGAACGGATCGGTAAGCGTGTGTTTGAGGTGGCCGTGCGTTCGTCCGCAACGGCTGAAGACCTGCCTGACGCTTCGTTCGCAGGCCAGCAGGACACGATCTTGAATGTCCGCGGTGAGGAAAATCTGATCCGGGCCTGTCACGAATGCTATGCGTCATTGTGGACCGACCGAGCCATTTCCTACCGAACGGCAAAAGGGTTCGACCATTTTGATGTCGCGTTGTCGATCGGTATTCAGCCGATGGTCCGCTCGGATGCGGCATGCTCCGGTGTTATGTTCACGCTGGATACCGAAAGCGGTTTTCGCGATGCGGTCGTGATCAATGGTGCCTGGGGACTGGGCGAAGCGGTCGTGCAGGGAATGGCTACGCCCGATGAGTGGATCGTGTACAAGCCGACGCTAAAACTGGGTTTCCGCCCGATCGTCACGCGAAAACTTGGCGTCAAAGAGGTAAAAATGGTGTTTGCCGACGACGGGGTCGGAACACAGGTCCGCGATGTGGTCGAATCGCAACGGAATCGATTTTGCCTTGCCGGTTTTGAGATATTGCAGCTGGCCCAATGGGCCTGCGAGATCGAGGACCATTACTCAGCCCTCGCCGGCCACTCTCAGCCAATGGACATCGAGTGGGCGAAAGACGGCATTACGGGAGAGTTGTTCATTCTCCAGGCGCGTCCTGAAACTGTTCATACGCAAAAGGACGGCACCTTTATCGAAACATATCGATTGACGGGTAATCACGGCGCCCCATTGGCAAGTGGTGTCGCCGTTGGCGAAAAGATCGGCCAGGGAACGGCGCACGTGCTGCTCGATCCGGCCAAGCTCAACACCTTCAAACAAGGCGAGATCCTTGTTACGACAATGACCGATCCGGCGTGGGAACCGATCATGAAACGGGCGTCCGCGATCGTTACCGAACGCGGCGGCCGCACCTGTCATAGCGCGATCATCAGCCGCGAACTTGGTATTCCGTGCATTGTCGGCACCGGCAATGCGACGGAAATGGTCAAGAGCGGAACCGACATTACCGTTTCTTGTGCCGAAGGAGACCGCGGAAATGTTTACTACGGCAACATCGATTTTGAACTCGACCGCCGTGAGATAACCGATGACGAGCGGCCCGAGACCAAGGTTATGATGAACGTCGGCGACCCCGACCATGCGTTTGCCGTTTCGCGGATGCCGAACGACGGTGTCGGCCTGGCACGGCTTGAATTCATCATCAACAACCACATCGGCATTCACCCGATGGCGCTTGTCAAATATCCCGATCTGAAACGCTCCGAAGACAGGGAAGCAATATCGCGCCGAATTCTGGAAGAAGACCCGAAGGAATTTTTTGTCCGTTCGGTTGCCGAGGGCGTCGGACGGATAGCCGCGGCGTTCTACCCGAAACCGGTGATCGTGCGGATGTCAGATTTCAAATCGAACGAGTACGCCATGTTGATCGGAGGCAAGGAATTCGAGCCGATAGAAGAGAACCCGATGATCGGTTTTCGCGGAGCATCTAGATATTACGATGATCGATACCGCGCCGGGTTCCGCCTTGAATGCCTTGCACTTTGCCGTGTTCGCGATGACATGGGGCTGACAAATGTGACGCCGATGATCCCGTTCTGCCGCACCGTTGAGGAAGGCCGCCGGGTCATTGACCTGATGGCCGAATACGGCCTAAAACAGGGTGATAACGGGCTTGAGATCTACGCGATGTGCGAGCTCCCGGCGAACGTTGTGTTCGCCGACGAATTCCTGCAGGTCTTTGACGGTTATTCGATCGGGTCGAACGACCTGACGCAGCTTGCGCTTGGCCTCGATCGTGATTCTGAAATGGTCGCACATCTGTTCGACGAACGGAACGGTGCTGTCGAGAAAATGGTGGCGATGGCCATTGACGCTGCAAAGCGCAACAATAAAAAGATCGGCATCTGCGGGCAGGCGCCGTCGGATTATCCGGAATTTGCCGAGTTTTTGGTCAAACGTGGGATCAACTCGATCTCACTTAATCCGGACACCGTCATCCAAACGACTCATCATATACTCAAGACCGAAAAGGCGCTCAACAACGCCGCGGCAACGGCAAGCGAGTAAATGACCGAAGCAGCCGAGAATTATATTCCGATCGATCTTGCGAAACACTTCAGGTCCCAGGCGTTTCGAGCCTGGGGTTTTACTATGGCGGTCGTCGCGGTTTGGGTGGGAGCAATTGTCTTCGCACCGGCCGCCGGCGATCTTGGTTGGGGCGTCGCTGCGCCGATCTACGGGTTTTTTAGCTACATCTGCCATCAGCTGCCCGAAAGGTCCATGCACCTTGGCACGCATCAAATGGCGGTTTGCTCACGATGCTTTGGCGTCTATTTTGGCTTGCTGGCGGGGCTGGCCGTGTATCCTCTTTGGCGAAAGATCGATGATATCGAGCCGCTGCCGAGGTTCTGGCTGTTCCTTTCGCTTGTGCCCATCGGCATTGATTGGTCGCTGACGGTTTTCGGAATTTGGGAAAATACGCACGTTTCCAGGTTTATTACCGGGCTCATGCTCGGGGTTGCCTGTGCCACCTATATCGTTCCGGCGGTCGTCGAGATACGGCGGAACATGAGCTTGCGACGCCGGGCCGAGGCCCACTATCGCGGTTGAACTTTTGTTGACTTCTATTCGTAGAAAGAGCAAGATTGTAGCGCTGAGAACAAATATGGCATTAACGCAGGAAAAGGCTGTGGAAGAGGCCAGAAAGGATCTGGCAAAGCGGTTGAGCGTCAGTGAGAACGACGTCCGTGAAGGATCGGTCGCCAAGGTGGAATTTCCGGATATGTCGCTTGGGGCACCCGCAAACGGCGAGATGTCGGCACAGATGATCTCAACGGGTTGGAAGATCAACCTGAACGCCAAGGGGAAAAATTACGAATACCGTGCCGACAAATACCAGCTCAGGCTGAAAGATTTTGACGGTGCAAATTACGTTATCATTTCGTAGAACAGGCTATTAGCCTGTTCACCACCTACAGGCTAATAGCCTGTAGTACTATTTTCGGAGCAGTTATCTATGAATCGCAGTAACATCTGGATACGCATCACGATCGTAGGAATTTTGGTAGTAACGGCGGCCGTTTTGGGGCAGATCCGACGTTGGCAGTCGAATCCGCTGCCGAACGTGGAGGTCGATCATTCGGCAACGCGAAAACCGAAGACGTCGGCCCGCACGCTGAAGGACGCAGAACCTGAGGTCCTCGTCCGGTTCAAACCGGGCGTTAAGCTTGCGGATATAAAAAAGATCACCGGTCGGCTGAACGACCGCGTGGAAGACAATATCGAATCGGTCCGCGGCCTGGTCGCGATCGATGACCTTGACGGTGCGGACAAGGCGGCCGTTGCCGATCAGTACAGGTCAATGACCGATCTGGTCGAGTATGCCGACACGAATGACGTCATCCAACTTGACGATCCGGCCAATACATACCGTCCGCAGGACCTGCTTGACCGTCCAAGTGACAACATTCCGAACGACCCGCATTTTGCAGAACAATGGGCGCTGAACAATATCGGCCAGGACGGCGGAAAGGCCGGGGCTGACATGAGCGCACTTCAGGCATGGACGAAAACCAAGGGAAGCCGCGAAGTGGTCGTGGCGGTACTTGATACTGGTGTTGACTACAATCATCTCGACCTTGTTTCCAATATGTGGGTCCGGCCGGACAATGTTCCGCAGTATGTCGATCAGGAACTGGGCACATACAATGATATTCAAGGCTACGATGCCGATTCGAATGTGGCCGACCCGATGGACGACAACGGCCACGGCACCCATTGCGCCGGCATTATTGGTGCGGAGGGCAACAATGGCGAAGGGGTCGCCGGTATTAACTGGAATGTGCAGGTGATGCCGTTGAAATTCCTTGGCCGCGGCGGATTTGGTTCAACAAAGGACGCGATCGAGGCGATAAATTATGCTATCGACCGCAAACAGAAAGGTGTCAACCTTCGTGTGATAAGCGCAAGCTGGGGATCAACGCAGAATTCCAAGGCGCTCGAAGATGCTATTCGCGCCGCAGGTGAGAACGGCATCTTGTTCGTTGCCGCCGCCGGCAACAGCAGCACCGATAATGACAAGCGTCCGCATTATCCATCGAACTACAACCTCCCGAACGTTATCAGCGTAGCGGCACTTGATCGGACCGATTCGCTTGCGTCGTTCTCAAACTACGGCGTTAAGACGGTTCATGTTGCGGCACCGGGTCGTGAGATCGTTTCGACATGGCTCGGCAACGCTTATCGTGAAGCGTCCGGCACTTCGATGGCGACGCCATATGTTTCAGGCGTCGCAGCGTTGATAGTGGCGAGTGATCCAAGCATTTCGGTGGACAAACTTCGCGAGCGTGTTTTGAGATCAGTTGATAAGGTCGAATCCCTCAACGGCAAGATCGCCAGCGGCGGCAGGATAAACGCCGCAAAGGCGTTGGGTGTGAAGTAAAACACTCCGGCTGATCTGCCGTAAGAATCCTTAGCGGCCTCTACGTTGGAACGGTTCTGACGTAGAGGCCGCTAAAGTTTTATGCCGAGTAG
>CAUJFK010000324.1 GCA_963169175.1 Acidobacteriota bacterium
CCGCGCACGATCGAATCATCGACGAGAACAACACGCTGGCCGTTAATCAGGTCCTTGATCGGGTTCAGCTTCAGGCGCACGCCGAAAGAGCGAATGGACTGTGTCGGCTCAATAAAGGTTCGGCCAACGTAATGATTGCGGATTATCGCCTGGCGGTAATTTATTCCGGATTCCTTCGCGTAACCGATCGCGGCGGCAACACCGGAATCAGGCACCGGCACGACAAGATCGGCCTCGGCCGGCTGTTCGATGGCAAGCTGCTTGCCCATCTTGTGCCGCGATTCGTTCACCGAACGTCCAAAGATTATTGAATCAGGCCGTGAGAAATAAACGTGCTCGAATGTACAAACGGCCTTTTGCTTCTGCTCGAACGGATGCCTTGATTCTATGCCGTTCTTATTGATGATGAGCATTTCGCCCGGCTCGATCTCGCGAACATACTTGGCGTCGATCAAATCGAAGGCGCAGGTTTCGGAAGCAACACACCACGCATCACCCAACCTACCTAAACTTAGCGGCCGAAAGCCGCGGGGGTCGCGAACGGCGATCAGGCACTCGGGCGTCAGAAACAGCAGCGAAAACGCCCCTTCCGTTTCTTTCAGTACTTTCTCTATCGCCTCGATAACGTTATTTGCCCTTGTCCGGGCAATACTGTGCAGAATAGTTTCGGTATCGGATGTGGATGAAAAGATCGCACCATCTTTTTCGAGCTCCCGCCGGCGTGCCTCGGCAAACGGCAGGTTGCCGTTGTGGCAAACTGCGATATCGCCATGCTGGCACGTGACCGAGAACGGCTGAACTTCTTTGATCGTGTTCCGGCCGCTGGTCGAATAACGCGTATGCCCGATCGCCGCCGTACCGACAAGCCGTTTGAGCACATCCTCATTCAGCACATCGGCGACCAGTCCCTGCGAACGGAATTGATGCAGGTCGCGGCCGTCGCTGGAGACAATGCCGCAGGCCTCCTGTCCGCGATGCTGCTGCGCAAACAGGCCAAGCTGGCTAAGAGTTGAAGCCTCGTGATGGCCGAAAATGCCAAACACTCCACACTCTTCCTTAAATTTATCCAGAACAAGATCCATCTTTTATTATTCTAACCACAGAGAACACCTAGAGCACGGAGGCATTTTCGTTTTTCACCGACGGTTCAGTGTTCTCTTTGGTTAGATTTCCTAACTTCCCGAAAGTTTGCGTTCTAATTCACGCGCATCAGTTAGATCTTCTTCGGTGTTGATATTACTGAAATATGATACGTTCGCCGGCAGCCCAGGCGACCTGTATTCTGCCGGAGTTACGATCCGAGCGTCCAAAAGCTCGACAATGCTTTGCATTGAAGGCGATGGCCGCGGCCGGGCGATTATATCTTCGACGATCGGCCTTACCGCCGCCACCCGATAAAAACCGCACAGCGGCTGCAGCCGTCCGTCGGGCTGTTCGGGAACAACAGCGCCAATATCGCCAGGCTCGCCGTGTGTATAGGCAGCCAGCCGCCGGATAAGTTCAGCCGTCACGAAGGGAAGATCGCACGCGAGAATAAAGGCCCACTCGGCCGCCGAATTCGTCAACGCAGTATGGAGCCCGCCGACAGGCCCACGTCCTTCTATTGTGTCGAAGACAAAAGGAGTGTCGATACGCTCGGCCTCAATGGCAAATGCGATCCTGCTGCCGGCAACAAACGTGATCTTTTCTGCGACGCCTGAATCTTGAACAGCCGTTAATGCCCGCTCCGCAAATGTTTTGCCGCCAAGCTGCTCCAACGCCTTGTCGCGGCCCAGCCTGGCCGATCGCCCGCCGACCAAAATAAAAGCTTCAATGCTCAATAGTTGAATCTTACCAAACGTCGAGATCAAACCACAGAGGCACGGAGACACAGAGGATTAATCAAACCTCTTCTCCGTGACCTCTGTGTCTCTGTGGTGAATCCTACTCAGCAGGCAAGATGCGCCCGCGGCATTCGCCCAATCCGATGCGGCGAAAGCCTTCGCGTTCGCAGAAGCCTTTCATGATGATCTCATCACCATCTTCGAGAAATCGTCGTTGCTCGCCCGACGGCAGTTCAAGCGGTTCGGTTCCGCGCCATGTGCGTTCAAGCAAGCAGCCGCGTTCGTCTTTCTCCTTGCCGCTGACGGTGCCGGTCGCCATCAGGTCGCCGGTTTGCAGATTGCAGCCGTTCGATGCGTGGTGCGTCAGCATTTGGCCGATCGTCCAATATAGGTCTTTCGTATTCGAGCGGCTCAAGCGGTGCGGTTCGATCTTCTCGTTTCGCATTTTCTCGGTCTGTATGTAAACCTCAAGATTGATATCGAGGCCGCCGAACTTTTGGTTTTGCGGATCATTTAAGTAATCAAGCGGCTGCGGATCGTCCGCGTCGCGTTCGAATGCCGGTGTTCTGAACGGAGCAAGCGCCTCCATCGTCACAACATAAGGCGAGATCGTCGTCGCAAAATTCTTCGCCAAAAACGGCCCAAGCGGTTGATATTCCCAAGCCTGAATATCGCGTGCCGACCAGTCGTTTACAAGGCAAACGCCAAAAATATGCTCCTCCACTTCGCCAATAGGTATCGGCGTTCCCAACTCATTTCCGCGTCCGACAAAAAAACCAAGCTCCATCTCATAATCCAGATTCTTCGCCGGAATAAACACCGGCGGCTTCTCCGCATCGCTCCGATTCTGCCCATACGGCCGCTTGATGTCAGTGCCCGAAACAACGATCGACGAAGCCCGCCCGTGATACCCGATCGGCACATACTTGTAATTCGGCATCAAAGGATTGTCCGGCCGAAACATCGACCCGACATTCGTCGCGTGATAGATCGAGCAGTAGAAGTCGGTGTAGTCACGGATAAATGCAGGCAACTTGAACGTTACATCCGCTAGCGACGTAAGGTTTGGGCGAACCGCCGCGATTGTCTCGTTGTCTGCACCTTCTCGTAACAGATATATAAGTCCATCGCGCAGCTTGATGCGGTTTGCGCACAGCATCCCCGCAAGGTAATTCAGCGACGCAAAATGAAAATACGGTTCATAGGACACACGATCTGCCTCAGGAAAAAATTCATCTAGAAGACCCAGTTTTATTATCTGTTCAACATCAATCAGGGAATCACCGATAACCGCTCCAATTGACTCTCTCGGTCGTTCCACATTGTTTCTAAAAAACATGCAAAACGGCAAATTCTGTATCGGAAAATCCGTATTCGGGTCATTAGCGGATTCGACCCAGCTTCGCAAATTCGGGTCATGGGTTTCATTTATCATAAGGCAGAAACACGACCGGTAGGGAGTGTGCCCCTCGGTCAAGTACAAAAATAAGGCAGAAACACGACCAGTAGGGAGTGTGCCCCTCGGTAAAGTACAAAAATAAGGCAGAAACACGACCGGTAGGGAGTGTGCCCCTCGGTCAAGTACAATCTCAGTCCAACACTACTCAACTTCGCGACAGATGGCTTGTTGGGCGATCCGGCTACGGCTCAACGGGCACACTCGCTACTGCTCGTGTTTCTGCCTCAGGTGGAAACGCGACCGGTAGGGAGTGTGCCCCTTTGGTCATGTACAATCTCAGTCCAACACTACTCAACTT